>JBEEGB010000547.1:0-6324 GCA_041166585.1 Acidimicrobiaceae bacterium | reverse complement strand
GGCGGCATCACACCGCCCGTGGCCTGCATGATCAGCACCTGGCCGCCGTAGCCCGCGCTTCGGAGCTGCTCGACGAGGTTGGTGGTGTACCGCGCGATGCGCGGCGCCACGTACGCGTTGACGAGCGTGGTCGACACCCGCTCGAACTCGGGCCCGGCCGGCATCACCTCGTGCGAGAGCGACACGTGCTCGACGTCGGGCAGCTCCTCGCGGATCAGCTCGAGCGTGCGGCGCTCGTGGTCGGGGTTCACGAACGAGAACAGGTACATGACCGCGAGCGACGTGCAGCCGAGCTGGTGCAACCGCCGGACTCCGGCGCGCACCGCGTCCTCGTCGAGCGGCAGCAGCACCTCGCCGTCGTTGGCGCAGCGCTCGGGGATCGCGATGCGGGCGCGGCGCCGCGCGATCGGAGGAGGCGCGGGGTAGGAGGGATCCCAGATCGCCTCCTTGTGCACGCGGCGCATCTCGATCTCGTCGCGGTGACCGGCGGTGACGAGCAGGCCGGTGGGGGCACCGTCCATCTCGATCATCGTGTTGTCGGCCGTGGTCGTCCCGTGCACCACCACGTCGAGCTGCGCGCACAGCTCACCCAGCGTCAGGCCGAACCGTTCAGCCAGCTGGGTGATGCCCGTCATCACGCCGATCGACTGGTCTTCGAGCGTGGTCGGCGTCTTGTCGAGCACCACCTCGCCTTGGGGCGTCACGCAGATCAGGTCGGTGAACGTTCCCCCGACGTCACAGCCGATGCGATAGCCGAGCGTCACGCGCTGGAGGCCCGAAGCATCGCCGCCCGTCGAAGCACGGTCGCGTCCTGGTCGACGGCGAGCGTGAGGTCCTCGAGCGAGCCGGTGAGCACCACGCCGTAGTCGCGCTCCGCGCCGGCGACCGACACGTACTCGTCGAGCACGTCATCGAGCACCGCCTGCGGATCGCGGTCGAGCGGGTTGCCCCACCCGCCACCGCCGCCGTAGTCGTAGCAGAGGCGTTGCCCTGCCTCCATCGGCACCCAGTCGGCGGTGTGGGCCACGACGAACGGGTCATCGGAGCCGTAGCGGATCGTGAGCTTGTTGGGCTCGCCGGGCTTGCCTCCGCAGATGCCGGGCATCGGGTACTTCATGCCGACGACGTACGTGTAGACCTTCGCCGGCACCCGCACCTCCTTCACGTAGTGGCTGCCGCACAGGCCTCGCCACTGTCCCGGCCCACCCGAGTCGGTGCGGTAGTCGCGCTCCCATTGCACGTGCGGGTAGAGGCTCTCGTTGATCTCCGCCGTCGCCTTCCAGAGGTTGCCGAACGCCGCGTTCTGCGCGCCCCACGCGTCCATGCCCTTCGCCGCGTTGCACCATCCGGCGTACACCTCAGCCGAGTGGTCGGTGAACGTCGCGCCGGTGCGGGGGTCGACGCCCACGATCACCGTGGGGATGCCGGTCTTGTAGGTCTGCGGCACCGCCTTGTCCGGCAGCACGTGCTGCATCGCAACGGCGATCACCTCGCCGACGTCGGCGCCGGGGTGGTGCGTGCCCGCCGAGACCGGCTTGCCCGGCGGCGGGTTGAGCACGCAGCCCTGGGGCACGACGAGCTCGATGGAGTCGAAGAACCCCTCGTTCTTGGGGATCTCGGGATCCATCATCGAGGCGATCTGGGCGATCGTGTAGCCGCGGGTGTTGCCGAAGGTCGACCACGCCTGCAGCTCGGGCCGCGAGTCCGATCCCGTGAAGTCGATGACGAGCCGGTCGCCGTCCACCGTGATCTTCACGTGGAGGTGGATGTCGGGGTGCCCCAGCGGGTCATGGTCGACGTACGCGTCGCCCTCGAAGACGCCGTCGGGCCACGCGCTCACCTCTTCGCGGAAGCGCTTCGCCGCGTAGTCGATCATCGCGTCGACGCTGTGCTCGACGGTGTCGACCCCGTAGCGGTCGAGGATGTCGGTGAGCCGTCGGGTGGCGAGCTGCGCCGCGCCGATCTGCGCCCGCAGGTCGCCGATGTAGTCGGGCAGGCGGTTGTTGGCCTGCAACGCGTACAGGACGTCGCGGCGCTCGACGCCGCGGTCGATCACCTTCACGACCGGCCAGCGAACCCCTTCACCCCAGATGTCGTTGGCGGTGACGTTGTAGCCGCCCGGCACGGCGCCGCCGGTGTCACCGTGGTGGCACTGGATCGACGAGATGAGCACCATCCGCCGTTGCCCGGTCGCCGGGTCGTTCGCGAACACGGGAGCGAACACGTTGTAGTCGGGGAGGTGGCCGCCACCGTGGTACGGGTCGTTGGCGACGAACACGTCGCCCTCGCGGAACTCCTCCGCCCCCAAGAACTCGAGGGCGAAGCGGACTGGCAACGTCGATGTGAGCATGAACTGCGGGATGCCGACCGACAGCGCGGCCAAGCGTCCTTGTGCGTCGAGGATCGTCGCGTTGCGCTCGTTCGACTGGTTCAGGATCGGCGTCGTCGCGGTGCGGGACACGTAGGCGGCCATCTCGAAGCAGACGGTCTCCATGGCCGAGCGGACGACCTCGGCCGTGACCGGATCCACATCCCCATGGTCGGCAAGACGGTCTCGGCGACCAGCCAGCTGCACGAGATCCACGTTCACGCGCCTACCCCCTGTAGAACGTCTCCTCGGAACCTGACGCGGGTGTCAGCGTACCCTTCGTGCTACCTGACACGCACGTCAGGTACGGGGTAACCTCGGCGGGATGACGACTGGGGTCCGAGAATTCAAGGATGTGCGAGGTCGGGCGAACGGGGCGGAGGCCCTGCCCGTCGAGGAGTTCATGGCCGAGCTCGAGGCCGTGATCCCCGAGCTGGTGCCCACCCGCAACCAGCTGTGGTCGGCGGTGGCCGACGGCACCCTGTCCGAGGAGTACCTCAAGCGCTTCTGCAAGGAGTACTACTTCCTCGGCAAGTGGTACACGGCCGAGTTCGGCTCGCTCGTGTCCAACGCGCCCGACATCGACGCGCTGACGCTCGGCGAGAGCGAGCACTTCATCCACTGGTGCCAGAACCTGGCCGACGAGACCGGCTTCGCGGGTGACCGCAACCACGTCGACATGAAGGTCGAGTGGGCCCGGATGATGGGCATCACCGACGAGGAGCTGCTGACCTACCGGCCTGCCCCCGAGACCATCGGCCTGGTGTTCACGAGCTGCTTCTACATGCGTCGCTCCTACGAGGAGGGCCTGGCTGCGTTCGGCTGGGCGGGGGAGCGCTTCGCCGCGTCGACGGGGTACGCCAAGCTCATGTACGAGGGCTTGCGCGACCACTACGGCGTCGAGGTCGAGAACTTCAAGGTGCACGCCTACGCCGAAGCCGATCACGGCGATGCCGCCGACTACCTGCTGCGTCAGGTGGCGATCACGGCCGAGCAGCAGCGCCGCATCCGCACCGCGATCGAGCACACCCTGGTCCTGCGGAACGCCCGCAACATCGCTCTCAACCGCTGGCTGGACGAGCCAGGAGCGCGCCGCTGAGCCGTGTCCTACGCTCGCGGCCGAAGGGCGCTCGCAGGACGGGATCGTGTCGGTGGCGAACTAGGGAGGGTTGGGAACAGCGGTCTAGAGGGGGTCGAGTGATCGCGACGAAGGCTCGCCGGCTGGTCGGCAGGACGTGCCTCATCGGCGCGGCCGTCGCCCTGCTGGCCGGTGTGGCCCCGTGGCACGCGACGGCGCAGACCTCGACCGGCGGCAGTCACCCCCAGATCTTCAGCACTGCCAGCGAGGCCATGGCGGTCGACTACGTCCCCGACCAACAGGGCGGCCTCACCCCGATCCAGGACACGTTCCACTCGCAGTTCGTGGCCGGCGCCTCGACGATGAGCTCATCCAACGGACCCAGTGCCCGCGCCGCCCTCGTCGATCCGGGGAACGGCGTGACCAAGGGCCCTGCGACGGCCTGTGGGCAGCTCGGTCCGCTGACCGCGGCGTTCCCCGAGCTCGGGCCGATCGTCCAGGCGTGCACCAACTCGACATGGCCGTTCCTCGCCGACGCCGACGGGTTCAACACGGATCCAAGCACCGCTGGCGCGGTGGCGTTCGGCACGCCGAACGGCCCGCTGTACGGCCAGGGCGGCGCGGCGCACGCGCACGTCGGCGATGACGGCACCTCGTCGACCGATTCGATCATGAACAGCTTGCGCATCGCGCCGCTGCCCGGTGGCGACGCCACCGGCCTTCCCCTGCCCGGCGGCATCGCGCTTCCTGGACAGACGCCGGGCGCGCCCGCGGCGGACACGTCGATCTTCAGCGTCGGCTCGATCACGGCGAAGACGACCAACACGTTCGACGGATCGAACACGGTGGTCTCGCACGCCGAGGCGGTCTTGAGCGGTGTTCGGCTGCTCGGTGGCCTCGTCACCATCGAGTCGATCACCTCGATCGCGGACTCGCGGTTCACCAACGGGGCCGACCCCGTCGGGCAGTCGTCGACCACCGTGCAGGGCGCCAAGGTGCTGGGCCAGCCCGCGACGATCGACGACAAGGGCTTGACCGTCGGCGACGGCAGCGGCAGCGGAAACCCGAGCGCGCTGAACGATGCTGCAACGCAGGCGTTCAAGGACTCCGGGCTCACCATCAAGCTCATCGGTGCGACGCAAGGGGTGGACGACCGCGGCTTCATGACGGCCGCGTCGCAGGGCGTCGCGGTTGGCTACCAGCGAGCCGTGGACACCGGCGGCTCCGGCAGCGGCACCTACTTCGTGCGCTACAACCTGGCGACGGTCTCCACCCGCGCCTTCGACCGTGACCTCACCCGCCCGTCCAAGTCCACGAGCTCCCCGATCAGCAAGCCGTCGATCACGCCGGTCTCACCGACCCCGGGCACGACAAGCGGGTTCACCGGGGGCAAGGTCGTCGCGCCGCTCCCGCCGCAGGCCACGGGTGCGAGCCCGGAGGTGGCAGCACCGGCTGACACCTCGCCGAGCGGCTTCGCCGGCCTCGATCCAGCACGCATCAAGTTCCTCTACCTCTCGTTCACCCTCGCCACGCTCGGCGTGTGCCTCGTCCCGCGGCTGGCACTGCCGGCGCGGCTTCCCGGCCGAGTGAAGGCCTGACAAGGAGCTCTCGATGGCAGACGAGCGCGGCAGACACGACGACGACGAGATCCCCGATGGCGCCCTCTTCTGGCGCTGGGTGGGGAAGGCCACCCGCCCTGTGCTCGGGTGGGTGCTCCTCGGCCTCGGTGCGCTGTTCATCCTCATCGGTTGGATCGGCGTGTCGGGCACCCCGGTGCTCGCCAAGCAGATCCCGTACGTCGTCTCGGGCGGCATCGCCGGCGTGTTCCTCGCGGTGGCGGGCGCGTACTTCCTCGGCACCGAGGAGCTGCGCAAGGACTCCGGCCGGCTCGACCGGCTCGAACGGATGGTGCAGGAGCTGCACGAAGCGCTCTTGACCCGCAGCGACGCGCCTGCGCCGGCCGCGACAGCCGCCTCCACGAACGGCAAGGTCTCCTACGTCGCGCTCGCGGGATCGGACACGTACCACCGAGCCGACTGCTCGATGGTCGCGAACAAGTCGAACACCGCGGTGCTGGCGCCGTCGTCGATCACGCGCCGCAAGCTCCAGCCGTGCCCGCTGTGCGACCCCGTCGCCGTCGAGACGAACTAGACGCTTCCGGGCCCGTGGACTACGTCCAGATCATCGTCATCGGCATCTTCGTCGGGTCGATCTACGCCATCGCGGGGACGGGCATCGTCCTCACCTACAAGGCGACCGGCGTCTTCAACCTCGCGCACTTCACGGTCGCGCTGTTCGCCGCCTACGTCCTCTGGCAGCTGAACGGCGTGTGGGGGGTCTCGCTTTGGATCGCCGCGCCCTTCGTCCTCCTCGTCGTTGGTCCTGGCATCGGTGTGGTGCTCTCGTTCGTGTTCCGACCGTTGCAGCGACGGCGGGCGAGCACCACGGAGAAGCTCGTCGCCAACCTCGGTGTGGTCGTGCTGTTCCTCGGGTTGATCAACATCCTGTGGGGCTCCGAGGTGAGGGGCACCGCGAAGGAGCCGGTGCCGAAGCTGTGGCCGGTGCGTCGCTTCGAGCTCGGCGGCATCGGCTTCGACTCGCAGCAGCTAGCGCAGCTGGTGGCCGTGCTGCTCGTCGGCGCGGCGCTGTACGCGCTGCTGAAGTTCACCTTCGTCGGCACGAGGATCCAAGCGGTCGTCGACCGTCGTGAGCTGGCCGAGCTGGCCACCATCGACGCCAGCCGCGTGTCGATGCTGGCCTGGGCCATCGGATGTGGCCTCGCCGCGCTCACCGGCGTCATGCTCGCTCCACCGGTGCTCGAACCCACGCGCATCGTGTTCTTCGGCATCGAGATCCTGTCCGTGGCCGTCGTGGCGCG
>JBEEGB010000546.1:0-6689 GCA_041166585.1 Acidimicrobiaceae bacterium | reverse complement strand
ATCCCGCCGTACATGCGGGTGTTGTTCGCCTCCATCTGGCGGTAGATCTCGTTCTGCACCGCGCTGGGCTTGCGCACGTCGTTGAACGTCTCGCTGCCGCGCTCACCTGCTGACTCGATGCCGAGGTCTCCGGCGCCGAGCAGCCGCTCGAAGATCGACTGCTTGAAGAAGACCGTGTTGATGCGCTCGAGGGGGATCTCGATGCCCTGCTTGGAGAGGACGCCGACGCGGTAGACCACGCGGTCGGACGTCACCACGAAGTTGGTGGTGGACCACTTCGCGTACCGGACGCCGAACCACCCCAGGCAGAACAGGATCAGCGCCGCGACGAGCAGCCGCAGGACCGCGCCGATCCCGTCGCTGTCGACGTTCGCGATCACCGCGATGCCGAGCAGCACCGCGCCGATGAGCGCGCCTGTCGGCTGGGCCATGTACCACCAGTGAGGCCGGAGGTCGAGGATCAGCTCCTCGTGGTCGGTGAGCAGCTTCGGGGGGAACGCCACGCTCCAAACGGTACTCCTAGCCGTAGCCGAGCTCGTGGAGGCGAGAGTCGCTGATCCCGAAATGGTGGCCGACCTCGTGGACGACGGTGATGCGCACCTGCTCGACGACATCGGCCTCGGTCTGGCAGCGGGCGAGGATGGGCTCGCGGTAGATCGTGATGCGGTCGGGCATGGCGCCGCCCACGCCGTACTGCTCGCGCCGCGTGAGCGGCACCCCCTGGTACAGGCCGAGGAGCCATGGGTTCCGTGTCCCGTCCTCGACGAACACGGCGACGTTGTCCATCAACCGGCCCAGCTCCTCCGGGATGCCGTCGAGCGCGTCGCCCACCAGCTCCTCGAACCGCTCAGCGTCAAGGTCCAACATGGGCACCCATCTTTGCCAGGATTGACGGATGCGTGGTCGTCAGGTGTCTCTCGCGGTGGTCGTCTGGATCGTGGTCGGGATGATCGTCGCCGCCAACCACCACTTCCTCGAGCACCTGGACTCGCTCTCACGGGTGCTGTCGGCCGTCCTCGCCGTCGCCGTGTGGCCGCTGGTCCTGCTCAACGTCCACTTCGGCGTCTAGCCAGGCCTCAAACCTCCGGCGGGCGCCCGCCGCGGGCCCGGATGTCGTCGAAGCGCTCACCGAAGTGCCACCGATGGCCCTCGAGGTCGGTGGCCTCGTAGCGACGCTCACCGAAGAAGGCGTCGGCGAGGTCCATCGTGATGTTCGCTCCCTCGGCCACCGCGTGCGCGTGGTGCGCGTCGATGTCGTGCACGTAGACGTTCACCATCACGGTCGTCAGCCCTGCGTCGAGCGGGCTGTGGATGTGGTGGATCTCCACGTTGGCCCGGCCGAGCATCACCACACCGGTGCCCACCCGCATCCAGCAGAGGTACTTCCCGTCGAACTCCATGCGGGCCTCGCGGTTCTCGGTGAACTGGAAGACCCGTGTGAGGTAGTCGACCGCCGCGAGCTCGTCGCGGTACGCCAGCCGGGGGTAGATGTCGGGGGTCGTCATCACGGCCTTCGTCGCGTGGTCTTGGTCGATGGTGGACATCAGTCGCTCCTTCGCTCGGGAGAAGACAGCCGGGTCTCCCGGGTCATCCGGTTCGATGCGATCAGGTCGCAGGCGCCGGAGCGGATCGAGGTCGTCGCTCACGACCCGATCCTCCCAGGCTCTCGGCTCTCGGTGTTGTCGTCGTGTTCTCTCCCGCTGACGTCGGTGAGTTCGCGGATTCGCCCGCGCGCGCGGTGGATGCGCGACCGCACGGTGCCGATGGGCACGCCGAGGGCGAGCGCGACCTCGTCGTAGGGCAGGCCCTCCCACACGTGGAGCATGAGCGCGTCGCGCTCGACCTGTGGCAGTGCCGTCACCGCCTCGGCGACCCGCTGCCACCGGTCGGCGGCGTCGACCGCGTCGCTCACCTGGTCGTCCAGAGCGATGGGCAGCAGGCGTCGCGCCGCGAGCCGGGCGACGGCGCGGATGCGACGAGCCTCGCTGCGCCGGTGCTTGGCCAGGAGGTTGGTGGCGATCCCGTACAGCCACGGTCGGGCCGTCGGTCGCAGCACGTCGTACGTGTGCCGCTTCTCGAAGGCGATCCTGAACACCTCTCCGACCATGGCCTCGGCCTCGTCCGGCCCGAGCCGGCGGACGAGGTAGCGGTGCAACACGGTTGCGTGGCGATCGAAGATGGTTCCGAACCACACCGGCTCGTCGAGCGACGCCGAGATCACCGCCGCGTCCGACTCGTCCTCCACGGTCACCATCTTCCCCGCAGCCGCACCCCAGTTCGCACCGGCACCGGCACCGTCACCAGGGCTCGGTAGGGTCGCACGGATGGAGGCCGGCGCGCTGCTCGAGGGGCTGAACGACGCCCAGCGTCGTGCGGTCACGTCCGACGCGGCGCCGCTGTGCATCCTCGCGGGGGCCGGCACGGGCAAGACCCGCGTCCTCACCCGGCGCATCGCCTACCGCTGTGCCACCGGGGCTGCCGACCCCCGCCACGTCATCGCCCTCACGTTCACGCGCAAGGCCGCGGGCGAGCTCGCGACGCGCTTGCGCGGCCTCGGGCTCCGCGACCGGTTGGCCGCTGGCACCTTCCACGCCATCGCGTACGCACAGCTGCGGAACCACTGGGCCGACAAGGGCCAGACCCCGCCCGAGCTGCTCGAACGCAAGCTCCCTGTGCTGGCCAGAGCGGTGCGTGGCCTCTCGTTCAAGGGCTTCCAGCTGGTCGACGTGATCGGTGAGATCGAGTGGGCGAAGGCCCGGCTCGTGTCGCCGGCGCGCTACGCCGAGGAGGCGACGAAGGCCGGCCGCCACCCGCCGCTCGCGCCCCAGCAGGTGGCCAGCATCTACGAGCGCTACGAGCTCGAGAAGCGCAACCAGCGCAAGATCGACTTCGACGACATCCTCTGGCAGTGCACCGCCGCCATCGAGCGCGACGCCGACTTCGGCGCCGCCCAGCGCTGGCAGTTCCGCCACTTCTTCGTCGACGAGTTCCAGGACGTCAACCCGCTGCAGCTGCGGTTGCTGTCGGCATGGCGCGGCGATCGTGCCGACCTCTGCGTCGTCGGCGACCCCAACCAGGCGATCTACACGTGGAACGGAGCCGACCCCGGGTTTCTCGGTGCGTTCGATCGGCACTTCCCCGGCGGCGAGACCGTCCCCCTGAGCACCAACTACCGGTCGTCCCCTCAGGTGCTCGCCACCGCCAACCGCCTGCTCGACTGCGGGGGGTTGAAGGGCGTTCGCCTCCACCCCACCCGCGGCGACGGACCGGTGCCCTCGGTCGACGTCTACGCCGACGCGCAGAGCGAAGCGCGGGCGATCGCGCGCGCCCTGCTCGATCGGCACGGCCCGGGCACGGCGTGGTCGCACCAGGCCGTGCTCGTGCGCACCAACGCGCAGACCGTCCTCGTGGCCGAGGCGTGCAAGGCGGTGAACGTGCCGGTGCGGGTGCGCGGTCAGACGCCGTACCTCGAGCTCCCCGAGGTGCGGGATGCCCTGCATGCCCTCCAACGCCGGCGCGGCCCGCTGGCCGAAGGGCTCGCCGCGCTCGACGCCGTCCTGCACCCCGAGTCGGAGCCGGGCCAGCCCAACGATGGTGACGACGACGGCGAGGGTGAGCTGTCCGATGCCGAGCTGACCCGCCTCCGCAACCTCGAGGAGCTGCTCCGCCTCGCGGCCGAGTACAGCGCCGACGACCGCGCGCCGACGGTGGCCGGTCTCCTCGCGTGGTTGGCAGCAACCGTCGGTGCCGAGGAGCGCGACGACCGTGGTGACGCGGTCGACGTCGTCACCTTCCACGCCGCCAAGGGACTCGAGTGGCCCATCGTGCACGTTGCGGGCGTCGAGAAGGGGCTCGTGCCCATCACCCACGCCAAGACCGGCGAGGCTCTCGACGAGGAGCGCCGCCTGCTCTACGTGGCGATCACGAGGGCCGAGCGCGAGCTGCGGCTCTCGTGGGCCCAGGAGCGCATGTTCGGCACCCGCACCGCGACGCGCCGGCCCTCGCCCTACCTCGACGACCTCCAACCGCTGCTCGACGCGCTGGAGGCGGGCATGGCGCCGGCGGACGCCGGTGCTCGCCTGCCGGAGGTCCGCCAGGCGGTCAGGGCGGCACGAGGGACGCGCGCCGGACCCACCGGTCGGGACTCGCTCACCGCGGAAGCCGACATCGCGGTGTTCGAAGACCTCAAGCGGTGGCGCGCGGGACGGGCCAAGGCCGCCAACGTGCCCGCCTACGTCGTGTTCGACGACAAGACGCTGGCCGCGCTGGCGTCCTCGCGACCGGCGAGCGCACCGGCGCTGCTGCGGGTGCCCGGCATCGGGCCCGTGAAGGCCGAGCGCTTCGGTGCCGAGGTCCTCGAGATCGTGGAGCGGCACGGGTCGTAGGAGGGTCCTAAGGTCGGTTCGACCAAGGGGGACAGGTTGCACTTCGAGCTCGACCAGCGGATCGCCGCGCCACCGGCGGCCGTGGCTGCTGCGTTCGCGGCAGCCGACTTCTACGACACGCTCGGCGAGCTGCCGAAGCTCGGCACGCCCGAGGTCCTGAGCCGCGAGGTCGAAGGCGACGTGGTTCGGCTGCGCGTGCGCTACCGGTTCACGGGAGAGCTGTCCGGCGCGGTCCGACGAGCGATCGATCCGAACAAGCTCTCGTGGGTCGAGGAGTCGAAGCACGACCTCGCGGCCCGGATGGTCACCTTCCGACTCGCACCCGACCACTATCCCGACCGGTTGCGCTGCTCGGGCAGCTACCGGTTCTCCCCCTCCGGTGACGGGACCGTTCGCCACAGCGAGGCCGACCTCACCGTGAGGGCTCCCCTCGTCGGGCGGCTGGTCGAGCAAGCCATCGTCTCGGGCCTGCGCGAGCACCTCGACGATGAGGTGCAGCTCGTCGAGGACTACATCGGCTCCCACGCGAACACGCCGAAGCCTCCCCGTTGACCGGGGCGCTCCGAGGCGCGAGAAAGGACCCATGCCCGGCTCACTCTCCTGGATCAGCGACGACGCGTGGCCGAGCGATGAAGGGTGGCCGTATCCCGACGGCGACGCCCCGGAGAGCTGCTGCGAGGAGCTGGCCGACCTGGACGCCGGCGGGGACGACGACCTCCTGAGCCTGCACGCGGTCGGGGGCCACCTCCTCGACGGCCTCGGCCCGGTCGAGCGCCAGGTGATCACCGGCCACTACGGCCTCGACGGGGCACCGCCGCGTTCGATGCGCGAGCTCCAGCGTGAGCTCGGCTTGCCGAGGGCCGACCTCCGGGTCGCGCTCGGCGGCGGGCTCGCCAAGCTCCGCACCCACGTGGGCTAGGGCCCGGTGGACTAGGACTCGGTGGGCGAGGACTCGGGGCCGAGCGCGGCTTCGCGCTCCGCGATCATCGCCTGGAGCTTCTCGAAGTCCACCGAGATGAACAGGCCCTCGGCTTCGGCGCAGAGCCGCTCGCCGGCGAACACGCGGCCCCTGCACAGGATCTTGCGACCCTCGACGCGATCGAGCTCCCCTTCCCAGCGCAGGTCCTCATGCAGCGGGGTCGGCGACCGGTAGTGGATCGTGAGCCGTCCGGTCATGCCGGTGCGGCCCGACAGCGACTGCACCAGCCCGAGCAGCTCGTCGAACGCCGCCGCGATGTACCCGCCGTGGACGCAGCCGGGAGGGCCTTCGTACGCGGAACCGAAGTTCGACGTCCCCACCACCCGATCGCTCTGCATCTCGAGGTGCATGGGTGGCGCGAGCGGGTTGGACAGCCCCATCAGCGGGCTGTTGTCGAACGGTCCGTCCGAGTCGCCCCGGTTGGCGGCTTCGGCGAAGCCGAGGAACAGATGGCCCTGCGGGTGCTCCGCCAGCCGAGCCGCGACCGCCTCGAGGTCGTCGGCGACGCCTTGGAACACCTCGATCGGCGCGGTCGTCGCAACGAACCGGTCGATCACGGCGCGGAGGGCGTCGGCGACGCGCCGAACCTCGACGCGCCGTTCGGGCGTGTCCTCGTCAGAACGTGCCCCGAAGAAGCCGTCGATGTTGTACGCGCCGTCGCTCATGCTGCTTCCGCGAACTCGACGACGACGGGGGCGTGGTCGGACGGGAGCTGGCCCTTGCGGGCGTTGCGGTCGATGAGCGCCCACTGTGATCGAGCGGCGAGCGGTCCGGATGCGAGCACGAGGTCGATGCGCATGCCGAGGTGCTTGTGGAAGTTGCCGGCGCGGTAGTCCCACCAGGAGTACAAGCCGGGTTCGTCGTGATGGCGCCGGAACACGTCCTCGAGGCCCCAGTGCTCGAGGTCCGCCAGCGCGGCCCGCTCCGGCTCGCTCACGTGGGTGGCGCCGTGCACCGCGGCGGGATCCCAGACGTCGCGGTCGTCGGGGGCGATGTTGAAGTCACCGCACACCACGACGTCGTCGCTCCCCTTGCACGAAGCTTCGAGGTGGGCGCGCAGCCGGGCCAACCAGTCGAGCTTGAACTGGTACTGCTCGTGGTCGAGCGAACGGCCGTTGGGCACGTAGACGCTCGCCACGCGAACCCCACCACACGTCGCGGAGACGATGCGCGCCTCGCCGCCGAAGACCTCGTCGTTTGGCCCGAACCCCGATGAGGGCTGCTCGAGCCCCACCTTGCTCAGGATCGCGACTCCGTTCCAACGACCCTCGCCGTGGTGGACGCTGTCGTAGCCGAGCGCCTGGAAGGTCAGCGCAGGGAAGGCT
>JBEEGB010000545.1:0-2580 GCA_041166585.1 Acidimicrobiaceae bacterium | reverse complement strand
CGCCGGAAGTACATCACCGGGGTCGCCCAGCGCAGGATCTCCTCCACGGCACCGTCGATGAGCGAAGGGTCCTCGCGCAGCGCCTGCCACTGCTCCGGGTGCTCGATGAGCGCGAGCATCCCGTGCGAGATCGCGTTGCGGGTCGTTTCGTTGCCCGCGACCGCGAGCAGCAGGAAGAACAGGTTGAAGTCGAGCTCGGTCAGCTGATCGCCGTCGACGTCAGCGGCGATCAGCGTGCTCACGATGTCGTTGCGGGGCTCACGGCGACGCTCGTCGGCCAGCTGCTGGGCGAACGCGTACATCTCCATCGCCGCCGCGCCACCATCTTCGGCCGTGGTCTGGAACTCCGGGTCGTCGAACCCGATCAACCGGTTGGAGAGCTCGAAGATGACCTTGCGCTCCTCCACGGGGACGCCGAGGAACTCTGCGATGGCGATCAGCGGGAGCTCGGCCGCTGCCTCCTCGACGAACTCGCAGCTGCCGCGCTCGACGATGCCGTCCACGATCGTCCTCGTCTCGTCGACGAGGTGGTCCATGAGGTCCCGGATCATGCGCGGCGTGAACCCCTTGTTGACGATCTTGCGCAGCTTCGTGTGATCCGGCGGATCCATGTTCAGCATCATCATCCGCTGCGTCGCGAGCTGCTCCTCGGGCATCTCGTCGAGGCCCGTCGCGCTCTTCTCCCACGACGAGAACGTCTTCGCGTCACGGTTGACGGTGACGACGTCAGCGTGGCGCGTCACGCACCAGAAGTGGCTGCCGTCAGGCCGCGGATGGCGGTACACGGGCGCGTCTCGGCGCAGCGTCGCGAACATCTCGTGAGGCACGGCCGCGACGAAGTTGTCGGGGTCGTACAGATCAACGTCTGACACGTCCATGGGGCCCTCCCGAAACGAGAACACGTTCCAATTCCGACAGTACAGTACGGCTCCATGAGCGACCAGCCACACCTGTTGTTCGAGCGCGACGGCCATGTCGCCACGCTCACGATGAACCGCCCCGAGGCGAAGAACGCGCTGTCGAGCGAGATGCTCGCTCGGATGTACGACGGGTGGGTCGAGGTCGACGAGGACCCGGAGATCCGGGTGTGCATCCTCACCGGCGCCGGCGGGACGTTCTGTGCCGGCATGGACCTCAAGGCGTTCGCGTCGGGGTTCCAGGCCGACACGTGGACGGAGCGCTTCGCCTCGGACAGCGACCTCGCGTGGAAGGCGTTGCTGCGGCACTTCCGCCCGCGCAAGCCCATCATCTGCGCGGTCGAGGGCTACGCGCTCGCCGGCGGCACCGAGATCCTGCAAGGCACGGACATCCGCGTGGCGGGGGAGGGCGCGGTGTTCGGCATCTCCGAGGTCGCCCGTGGACTGTTCCCGCTGGGCGGGTCGACCGTTCGGCTGCGCCGCCAGATCCCCTACACGGTCGCAGCCGAGATGCTCCTCACCGGGCGGCGGGTGCCGGCGCAGGAGGCAAAGGAGATCGGCCTCATCGGCCATGTGGTGCCGGACGGCCAAGCCCTGGCCAAGGCCCACGAGTTGGCCGCGGTGATCGCCGCCAACGCGCCGCTGTCGGTGCAGGCGGTGCTGCGGTCGCTGCGCGAAGGGGCGGAGATGAGCGAAGCCGACGCACTCGCGAACGAGCTCGAGATCGGTTCGCCCATCTTCGCCACCAACGACGCAAAAGAAGGCGCAACGGCCTTCAAGGAGAAGCGGCCGGCCAACTTCACCGGCACCTGAAGATCAGCGCCTGGCGGCGGCCTTCTTGGCCGGTGCCTTGCGGGCCGGAGCAGCCTTCTTGGCCGGAGCCGCCTTCTTGGCCGGTGCAGCCGCGGGCGGCCACACGCCACGGGCGAGGGTGGGGGCCAGGCTCGGGGTGAGCACGGAGTCCTTGAAGCCCTTCAGCGGCGTGATCCGCGCCTTCTTCGACGCCTTGATCTTCACCGGCTCACCCGTCGCCGGGTTGCGGCCCATGCGCGCCGCGGTCTCGCGCTTGGAGAACTTCGCCCAGCCGCTGATCATGACGGGCTCGCCCTTGGAGACCACAGCGGTGATCACGTCAGTCACGCCCTTGAGCGCTTCATCGATCTCGCGTGTGGTCTTGCCTGTGTGCGCGGCAACCGCGGTGACGAGCTGCTTACGGTTCATTCTTCCTCCGGGGGTGTATGAGAGGCGAGAAGTTACTCCAGCTCGCTCGCTTCCCAAGCGATCAGCTGCTCGAAACGCTCTCGGAGCCCCTGGCGCCACCCAGGGTCGTGCGCCAGGTTCACGAGCTCGCTCGGGTCCTCCTGCAGGTCGTAGAGCTCGTGGTCCTGGTCGTCGAAGTCGGCGTCCACCTCGTAGAGCTTGGAGCTCGGCCGTTGCAGGAACGGGTCGTCGCCTGGCTTGCCGCCGCCGACCCCGTAGTAGCGGGCGTACTTGAAGCGGCCGTCGAAGCTGCCCCGGAGCGCGTAGCGGGTCTGTTGCACCGTCGAGGCGTGCGCGGTGTCATGCGCGAACAGGACGTGGTCTCGCGCGGTCGCGCTCGGGTCGGCGAGCGTGGGGGACAGGTCGACGCCGCCCATGCCCTCCGGCACCTCGGCGCCGGCGA
>JBEEGB010000544.1:0-6958 GCA_041166585.1 Acidimicrobiaceae bacterium | reverse complement strand
TCGTCGAGCCCGATGACGCACGAGCCGGACACCCGGAGCTTGTCCTCCATGCTCCCTAGGATGCCGTACCTATGGCTCCGCCCGTGCTCTTGCTCCACGGCTTCGCAACCTCGGCCCAACGCACCTGGGGCGACAACGGTTGGATCGATCTGCTCCGCGACGTGGGCCGTGAGGTCCTCGCCATCGATCTGCTCGGCCACGGCGAAGCCGACAAGCCTCACGACAGCGCGGCGTACGCCGACCTCGAGGCCCTCGTCGTCAAGCAGCTCCCCGATGAACCGGTCGATGCCATCGGCTTCTCGATGGGCGCGCGCGTGCTGCTCACCCTCGCGGCCGAGGACGTCACCAGGTTCAACCGCATCGTCGTGGCCGGTGTCGGCGCCAACCTCTTCCGCCGCGAGCAGAGCGATGTCATCGAGCGAGCCATCGCCGACGGGCCCGCTGACGACAACCCTGCCGCGCAGTACTTCGCCGGGCTCGCCCGCCAGCCGGGCAACGATCCCGAGGCGCTCGTGGCGTGCATGCGCTCACCCCGTCCGCCGCTCGACGACGGCCGCCTCGCGAAGGTGACGTGCCCGGTTCTCGTCGTGCTCGGCGACAAGGACTTCGCCGGACCCGCCGACCCGCTCCTCGAGGCGCTGCCGGACGCCACCTACGTGCCCCTGCACGGCGTCGACCACTTCGCGACGCCGAAGGACTTCCGCTTCCTTGACGCGGCCCTCGAGTTCGTCGGCGCAGCCGTCTGATCGCCGGTTGAACGACGACCGCTGGTTCGTCCTCGGCGTCGACCTCGACGGCGTCTGCGGCGACTACACGGCGGCGTTCCGCGCCGTGGTCGCGGCCGAGCGCGGCATCGACCCCGCCGACCTCCCCGACGACCGCGGCTGGGACTTCGCCGAGTGGGGCGTAGCCGAGCTGGGCGGCTTCGAGCACGTCCACCGCACCGCCGTGCTCGAGCACCGCATGTTCCGCGACATGCCCGTCGTGCCCGGCGCGGCCGAGGCCCTGTGGCGCCTGTCCGATGCCGGTGTGTGGATCCGGATCATCACGCACCGCCTCTACGTCAACTGGGGCCACGCGGTCGCCGTGGCCGACACGGTCGAGTGGCTCGACCGGCATGCGATCCCCTACCGCGACATCTGCTTCCTCGGCCGCAAGCCCGAGGTGGAGGCCGACTGCTACGTCGACGACAGCCCCGACAACATCGAGGCCTTGCGCGAGGCCGGCAACCAGGTGATCGTCTTCGATCAGCCCTACAACGCCCACGTCGAGGGGCCCCGGGCGAGCACGTGGAACGACGTCGAGCAGCTTGTCGCCGGCCAGGTGGCGGCCCGGGGGGTGCCGTTGCAGCCGCGGCTGCCTGGCCTCGACGACGGCATCGACCGGCTCAGGGGCCGGTTGTTGTAGTCGTCCTCATGTGCCGGCCTCCGACGACCGATCAGATGCGGTAGGGGCGCAGCCGCGCCACGGAGGAGGATCCCATCAGCGCGCTCGCACGGGAACGAGATGACCGGGCCACGTCGCCGGTCACGGTGCTGGCGCTCTTGGGCGCGTGCGTCACGTTCGCCGCGCTCGCCACCGGTCTCGGGTTCGCCGCACGCATCGGATCCTGGCTGGATGGATCGCCGCCGCTCGCCGCCAACCTCGTGCTCGTCCTGTCGTTCGGCGCACCCATCGTCGCGGCCACGCGGGCGCTGCGCCGCGATCGCCGAGGCGAGGCCGCTCGCCGCGAGCTGGCCCGCCTCTCGCTGCACGACCCGATGACCGACCTCCCCAACCGCCTCGCCCTCCCCGCGAGCCTGGCCAAGGCGACGCTGGCCGCGCACAGGAGCACGTTGCGCACCGCGGTGCTGTTCTGTGACCTCGACCGCTTCAAGCTGGTGAACGACACGTACGGGCATGAGTTCGGTGACCGGCTGATGGGCGTGGTGGCCGACCGCATCCGGGCGGTGCTCAACCCTGGCAACGTCGCCGTCCGCTACGGCGGCGACGAGTTCGTCATCATCGCCGCGTCGCTCCCCAACGGGGCCGAGGCCGAACGCCTCGCCGGCCGGTTGGTCCGCGCGCTCGAAGAGCCCTTCGAGATCAGCCAGGGACCGGGGACCGTCGACACCGTGCGCATCTCGGTCTCCATCGGCATCGCGCTGTCAGAGGGACGAGAGACCCAAGGCGACGACCTCGTGCGCAACGCCGACGTCGCGATGTACCAAGCGAAGTCCACCGGCCCCGGAGCTGTGTGCGTGTTCGACCCCTCGATGCGCACACGGCTGTCGCGCTCGACGGCACAACAGCGGCTTCGGGTGGCCATCGAACGCAACCAGATCGGGCTGCGCTACGAGCCGATCCTCGCCGTCGCCGACGGCGCGCTCGTCGGGCTGCGAGCCCACCTGCACTGGGAGGACCCCGAGCGCGGCGCCGTGCCCGCCGCAGAGCTGCTGCCCGCGCTCGAGGAGACGGGGCTGATCCTGCCGGTCGGAGCGAAGGCGCTCGAAGACGCCTGCCGCCACGCCAAGGTGTGGCGCGACCTCAACCCGGGCGCACCCGTGCAGGTGACCGTGCCGATCTCGGCCCGCCAGCTCGCGCAGGCCGGCTTCCGCGACCTCGTGGCCGAGGTGCTCAGCCGCAGCGGCGCCGAGCGCAGCCAGCTGTGCCTGGCCGTGAGTGAGGGATCGCTGGCCGACGAGATCACCGGGGCGTGGACGATGCTGCGCCACGCCCGTGTGCTCGGCGTGCACGTCACCCTCGACGGCTTCGGCGCCGGCACCTCGTCGCTCGCCGACCTGCGCCGTGCTCGCCTCGACCAGCTGTGCATCGACCGCTCGTTGGTGGCCGGCCTCGACCAGGACAGCGAAGACCTCGCCATCGTCCAGAACATGATCACCCTCGCCCACCAGCTCGGCATGATCACGGTCGCAGACCGCGTCGAGCACGCCAGCCAGCTGGCTCGGCTGCGGAGGCTGGGCTGCGATCGGGCGATGGGCCCGTTCTTCGGGATGTCCCTCGCCCCCGAAGAGGTCGGCCTCCTCGTCGCGCAGGCCCGGCGGCCGGCGCGCGAGGAGCAGCACGCCACTCCCGGCGTCGATGCCGACGAGCCCGTCGGTCTGGAGAACACCCTTCGCCGCCTCCGCACCTTCGAGTCGGCGACCGCAGACGTCACGACCTGAGCGGCGCGGCCTGAACGCCACGAGTCACGGCCCGGCTTTGGTGAACCGCGTGTCCGGGGGGTCGACCGCCCACGGCGCAGCCTCGCCCCAACCGTCGTCGAACACGAGCTCGCCGAGCGGTCGGCGCCGGACGGGGCCGTGGTGGCCGACCGGGCGTCCCAACGGGATCGTCGCGGCGACGAACACCTCAGGGGGGATCTCCAGGATCTCCCGCAACCGATCGATGACGAACAGGTGCCAGCTCGTCATCACGCCGCCGTAGCCGAGCGCTCGCGCCGCGAGCAGCAGGTTCTGGCACGCCGGGTACACGCTCGCCCCCTCCGTCGGGTTCTCGCTCCGGTACCGCGCCAGGCAGGCGAGCACCACCACCGGTGTCTGCTCGAACGTCTCGACGAATTGCTGCATCGCTGCCGCCATGCGGGCCTTCGGTGTCCCCGCGTCGGCGCCCGAGCCCCGGTCGTAGCCGTCATCCCCTCGCTTCTGCGCCCAACCCTCCCGGAACGCCTCGCCCAGCAGCGCCTTCGCCTGGGTGGCCTTCGGTCCGTCGCGCAGCACGAGGAACCGGAACGGCTGGCGGTTGCTCCCCGATGGCGCGCGGCTGGCGTGCCACAGGATCGTCGCCAGATCGGTCTCGGGGATCGGGTCTGGCCGGTAGCGGCGGATCGCCCGCGTGGTCGCCAGTCCCTCGAGCAACGAGATCGGTTCGACGGTCATGCCCGAACGCTACGGTCCCGCACGTGAAGGCGTGGCAGGTGCACCACCACGGTGACCCGGTCGACGTGCTGACCCTCGACGACGTGGACGCGCCGCAGCCGGCCGCGGGGCAGGTCGCCTTGGATGTCGCGGCCGCCGGCGTGAACTTCGCCGACATCCTGCTGTGCCAGGGCTCCTACCAGGAGAAGCCACCGCTCCCGTTCACCCCCGGCCTCGAGCTCGCCGGCACGGTGCGCGCCGTCGGTGAAGGCGTCGACGACCTCGCCCCGGGCCAGCGCGTGGTTGCCCTGCCCGCGCTGCCGCGCGGCGCCTACGCCGAACAATCGCTGGCGGCCGCGAGCGACTGCTTCGCCATCCCGGATTCGTTGAGCGACACGTCTGCCGCCGCGCTCACGATCACGTACCAGACGGGTTGGTTCGGGCTCGTTCACCGCGCTGGTCTCCGTCGGGGCGAGACGCTCGTCGTGCACGCCGGTGCCAGCGGCGTCGGTTCCGCCGCGATCCAGATCGGGTTGGCCTGCGGTGCCCACGTGATCGCCACCGCAGGTGGCCCCGGCAAGGTCGAGCTGTGCCGCGCGCTGGGCGCGCACGAGGTGATCGACTACCGCGCCGTCGACCTCGTCGACGCGCTCCGGGCGGCCACCGGCGGTCGAGGTGCCGACGTGATCTACGACCCCGTCGGTGGCGACGTGTTCGACGCCAGCCGACGGTGCCTGGCGTGGGAGGGGCGCCTCGTGGTGGTGGGCTTCGCCAGCGGGCGGATCCCCGAGGCACCGGCCAACCACATCCTCGTCAAGAACTACTCGGTCGTCGGTGTCCACTGGGGCGGGTACCGCCAGCGCGACCCGGCGCTCGTGCGCCGGTGCCACGACCAGCTCATGGCGTGGCATGCGGCCGGCACGATCGAACCGCTCGTCATGGAGGCGCGGCCGCTCGCAGAGGTGCCGGCCGCGCTCGCGTTGCTCGCCGACCGCGGCGCCTACGGCAAGATCGCCATCACGGTGAGCTGACGCGGTGGCGGGCCGCTCGGCGGATCACCTCGTCGAGGCGTCCGGACGGATCCTCGAGGAGCGGACGGACCGCCACGATCGACGGCCGAGCGCCGAGGGCCCCGAGGTCGCGACCCTCCGCGGTGGCCCACCCGGTGAGGATGCGCCGGTGCACATCGGCCCGGTACCACACGTGCACGCCTGACGCGGTGGTGTCGTACGCCTGCACCCCGAGCAGGGAGCGGGCCACCGGCGCCTCGACGAAGCGGGTGAACCACAGCGGTCGCGGGAACGGGATGCGCCACCCGGCCGCGGCCTTCAGCTGCACCTCGAGCGGTCCGGCGTCGAGCTCGAGCCACCGCTCCCCGACCCCGGCCTTCACGGGGACGATGTCGACCCGGTCGACGTCGTAGACGGACGTGACGAAGTCGGCCGCCGGCTGGTCCGGCACGAGCAGCACGCGCTCGCCGTCGGGACGGGTCCACAGCACGTCGGTCAGCGGGCCCAGCGGCGAGTCGGTCCAGTGGGCGACGAGGATCCGATCGCCCGACGCGAACCCGGCCGAGGCGATGAAGCCCGAGAGCGACCACCGAGTCGCCTTCATGGAGCGGGGACCGCCACCGCGTCTCCACCGGACGCGGCCGATCGGTAGACGGCGTCGGCCACGACGTGGGCCCGCAGCGCGTCAGCGAACGACGGCCACGCCGGCTCCCCCTTCGCGATCGCGTCGACGAACGCGCCGTCGGGGTTGCCGAGCACCGCGCCCCGGCTGGCGGCCTCGGCCTCGAGCTCTGAGCCCTCGAGCACGATCTGCTGCTCGCCGGTCGTGGTGCTCGTGACCGGGCCGAACCAGTCGCCTTCGACCAGGGAGTAGGAGCGCTCGCAGAACAGCTCGATGCGGCGCAGGCTCGGGCGCTCCATCACGTCGTGCCAGACGGAGACGAGGGTGCCGACCGCGCCGTTGGCGAAGGCCAGCGTCAGCGCGACGGAGTCCTCGATCCCGGGGATGGCGTGGAACGACGAGCTGCGCGCGCTGACCGACGCGATCGGCCCGACGACGTGCTCGAGCATGTCGAGGTCGTGGATGGAGTGCTCGAGCAGGGTGCCGGCGCCCGCCTTGGTCACATCACCGCGCCAGGTGGAGCCGTAGCCGCCCTGGATCGGGATGTACTGGTCGTCGCGGAACACGATGCTCATCGGCCGCCCGCTGCGCTCGTCGGCGGCGAGGGCCTTGAGCATCCCGAACGCCGGCGAGTGCCGGAGGACGAGGCCGACCTGGTTGACCACGCCGGCCCGCTCCACGGTCTCGGTTATCTCGCGAGCAGTGGCGAGGTCGACGCCGAGAGGCTTCTCGCAGAAGACCGACAGGCCACGCTCAGCCGCCGCCGCCACCAACCGCGGGTGCTCGGAGGTCCAGGTGCACACGTACACGGCGTCACAGCCGTCGAGCACCTCGTCCTCGCTGCTGCAGACGTGCGAGCCGCTGCGCTCGGCGAACGCCTCGGCCCTCGCTGTGTCCACGTCGAAGACCCCGGCCCTCTGCACCTCGACGTTCGGACGATCCGCCTGGGACGCCCGCAGCGACTTCGAGTGGTAGGTGGCGATGAGCCCTGCCCCCAGGAACCCGACGCGTAGGCGAGGCACGGGGTGACCGTAGTGCCGGTTCGGCGGGGTTGGGAATCTCTCAGGTCTCCGTAGGGTTCTGACTTGCACTTCGCAAGTGACACCTAGGAGACACGATGGCCGACCGCCTCGACACCCTGACCCTACCGGTCCTGCCCCTCGCCTCGGGCGTGGTGCTGCCCCAGATGGTCATCACCCTCGCCCTCGAGACCGAGGAAGCGCGCCTGGCCGCTGACGCGGCCGAGGGTGCCAATTCGCAGGTCCTGCTCGTCCCCAAGCTGACGTCCGGGCGCTACGCCCGCGTCGGCACCGTGGCGACGATCGAGAACCGGGGAACGCTCCCCGGCGGCACCCCAGCGCTCGTCGTGCGGGCCACCGGCCGCGCCCACATCGGTGCCGGTGTGATCGGCCAGACGGCCGCCCTGTGGCTCGAGGCTGAGCACATCGAGGACGCACCCCCGACCGAGC
>JBEEGB010000543.1:0-4636 GCA_041166585.1 Acidimicrobiaceae bacterium | reverse complement strand
AGTTCGCGTTGCTGTTCGGCACCACCTGGTTCGTGAACTCGCTGGTGTTCGCGGGTGTGCTGTTGAGCGTGTACCTCGCCATCGAGGTCGCGCGTCACGTCACGCTTCCCCACCCGCGGCGGCTGTATCCCGTCTTGCTCGGGCTCCTTGCGCTGGCGTGGGCGGTACCGCAGGACTCGCTGCTCTCGCTCGCGCCGGTCCCTCGGTTCTGCGCGGCCGTCGCGCTGGCGTTCGCCCCGATCTTCGTCGCGAACCTCGTGTTCGCTCAACGATTCCGCGAGGTGGGCTCGGCGACGACCGCGTTTGCCGCGAACCTCCTCGGCGCGATCGTCGGCGGCATGATCGAGTACGTGGCGCTGATCACTGGCTACCGGTTCCTCCTCATCGTCGTCGGAGGTCTGTACGCCCTCGCCTTCCTCGCCAGCCCTCGAGGAGCCACAGCCGTCGCATCGTGATGCGCGCCGAGGTCGGATGCGATCTCGTGTTCGATGTGTCGGATCACGCCACCATCGCGGTGCAGGTGGCGGCCGCCTCCAGCGCCGCGACGATCGAGGTCGAGGACTTCGTCGTGGCGCTGGACAGCCGGGTGCTCGACGCCCACGAGCTTGCGGTCGATCACGGCGGCCGCGTCCACATGGTGCGCTGCGACACGGGCCGACTGACGCTCCGGTACCGAGCGGTGCTGCTGGTCGCTCCTCCGGAGGAGCGCGAGCTCGACGAGGCCGAGACGTTGCTCGCGCTGCGGCAGAGCCGGTACTGCCCTTCCGACGCCCTCGAGGGGTTCGCCGAGACCGAGCTCGGCGGCCTGCCGGACGATGCCGATCGTGGTCGAGCGATCGGTGAATGGGTGCACGCCAGGCTGCGCAACGAACCCGGAAGCAGCGGACCGCTCGACGATGCCGTCGACACGCTGCTCGCCGGTCGTGGCGTCTGTCGCGATTTCGCCCACCTCACCATCGCCTTGTGCCGCGCCATCGGGCTCCCCGCCCGCCTCGTGTCGGTGTACGCACCTGGACTCTCGCCGATGGACTTCCACGCTGTCGCCGAGGTCGCGGTCGCTGGTGGGTGGGAGGTCATCGACGCCACCAGAGCTGCACCCCGACAGTCTCTCGTCCGCATCGCGACCGGGCGGGACGCGGCTGACACCGCGCTGTGCACGACCATCGCCGGTTCGGCTGAGCTCGTCGCGAGCAACGTCAATGCGATCGTCCTCGGCGCCCTCCCTGTCGACGACCACCGGGTCGCCGTCGCGGTGTCGTAGGAGGCGCCCGGCTAGTGCGGCACTAGTTTTCCGAGATGACGACCGCAACCACGGACCACGTCCGGCGCCTGCCGAAGGTTGAGCTGCACTGCCACCTCGAAGGCTCTGCGCGGGCCTCGACGATCGCCGAGCTGGCCACGGCCAACGGCGTCGAGCTTCCGGTGGCCGACCCGGCCGACCTCTTCCGCTTCACCGACCTGAACCAGTTCCTGTCGATCTACGACATCGTGTGTCGCAGCCTGGTGACGGTCGAAGACTTCCGGCGCGTCACGTACGAGGCGCTCGAAGACGGGATGCGCGCCGGCGTGCGCTACCGCGAGATGTTCTTCTCCCCGGGCATCTTGCTGCGGTTGGGCGTGCCCGTCGAGACCATGTGGGCCGGCATCTCGCGAGGCGTCGCGGATGCCATGGCGGATCTCGACATCCGATGCCGGATGATCCTCGACGTGGACAAGCCGTCGGGTCCCGAGGCGGCGATGGCGATGGTGCAGTTCGCCGCGGCGCAGGATCGCGATCAGCTGATCGGTGTCGGAGGTGATTCGGTCGAGCGCGACATCGACCACCGCGCGTTCGCGCCGGCGTTCGAGGAGGCCAAGCGGCAGGGCCTGCGCCGCACCATCCACGCGGGCGAGGACGGTCCAGCCGGCAACATCGGCATCGCCCTCGACGACCTCGGTTGCGAGCGCATCGACCACGGCTTCCGCTTGCTCGACTCGGACGAGGTGACCAAGCAGGTCATCGACCGGCGCGTGCCCGTCACGGCGTGCCCGATCTCGAACGTCGTGATCGCCAACGTCATCCCCGACGTCGCCCACCACCCGATCGCCCTGCAGCGAAGCCGAGGCGTCCTCGTCACCGTGAACTCCGATGACCCAGGGATGATGGGCTCAGATGTGGCCGACGACTACGCCGCCGTCCACGAGGCGTTCGGTTGGGATCTCCAGACGATGGAGCAGCTCAGCCTCGACGGCATCGAGGCGTGCTGGGCCCCCGACGACGAGAAGGCTGCCCTGCGGGCGCGGTTCAACCAGGAATTCGACGAGCTGCGCGTCGAATTCGGTCTCGAACCGCTCGTCTGAGCGGCGCTGCACATCGAAACCGGCCGGTCTGGGTAAGGGGAAGGCACGGCGTCGTGCAGGCGCCGTCTAGCCAAGGAGAGCCTTCCTCATGGACATCGTTCGCAACGCCGATGGCACCCTTGTCGTCCCCGTGGAGCCGGAGCGGCGGCACGGGGCCGATGACGACAGGGACGCGACGTCAACCGCCGACGCCGATGGCGAGGCCACCAACGACGATGCCGCGCCAACGACTCGGCAGCTTCACCCGGGCGAGGGTGGCTACGACGAGGCGCTTGCCGAGTGGGACCTCCAGCAGAACCCCGATCGCGCGCCGGTCGTCTCGACCGTGACAGGCCGGCGGGAAGCGATGGCTCTCGTGCACGCGGTCGCGACGTCGCCCGATCAGGCGGTGGCGCCGGCGGTGCAGGCGCTCGACGATCCCGAGGCCAGTGGTGAGGCGTTGCGACATGTTCTCGTCGGCGGGGTCCACTCCGTCGAGGACTTCGCCGCCGAGGTCGCGGAGTCGGAAGGTGGCGATCCGCTTCCCGCACACCAGGCCACCAAGATCATCGGTGAGGTGCTGGCCCAGCTCGATTGAATTCCCGCGCCGCGGCCTCGAGCTCGGGGCGCAGCGGCACACCGTGCATCTGCAGCGTCGCGGCCCAGCCGCCGAGCGATGCAGGGTCGGTCTCGGGGGTGGCGGCTGCCTCAGCGAACGCGTTCGGTGCAGGTGGCGGCGCGCCGACGGTGCCGCTCGACGGTGGCGGGTCGGGGGTGCCGGCAGCCACGACGACGAGCGCGGTGCCGACCGCGCGTTCACCAGCGGCATCGGACGGCTGGTTGATGACGCGGCCACCGACGACGAGCGTGCTCGACCCTCCACCGTCGAGGTTGGCCGCCTCGACGACGCCGATCGACACGAGGAGCTCGGCGAACTCGAGGGGCCTCATGCCGATGCTGTACCCGGGTTGGCGGCCGTCGACCGTGACCAGCACGGCGCGTCCATCGGCCAGCTGGCCCACCGCGGTCCGCGGTGCGGCCGTCTCGTAGAACGGGCCGTCGCCGTACACGACGTCGTCGGAGGGCGAGCCGTTGTGGACCAGCGTCGTGTTGCTGCCCGTCGAGTCGAGCAGGTCGGGCCATTGGGGGTTGAGGGTCCAGCCGATCTTGATGCGCTGACCGGGGTGGAGCGTCTTGAAGAAGCCGGCGCGGGTGCCGTCGGGAACCGCGACGAGAAGGTCATCGCTGCCGACGGCGGCGGGGTTCGGATCGCACCCCGTCGACGCGACGACGTGCATCTGCGTCGCGGCGCCCTTGCTGTCCACCTGTGGAGGTGCCGTCGGGGTGATCCGCGCAGAGCACGAGCCCGCCGGCGGGTCGGAGGCCCCTGCCCCTTCCGGTGTGTACATGGCGATCTCACCGGGCGCGGGGTCGCCGTCGTTGAACCGGTCGACGGCGGTGATCACACCGGTCCCTTGCACCTCGGCGACCATCGCCATCGCAGGCGTGCCGAAGTGCGCCACCCGCGGGTCGAGCGCGTTGAACCCGGTCGAGTCCTCGACGTTGGCCGGGGCTTTGAGCAGCCGGCCGCCGGTCGCGAACGCGTGTGCCGGTTGTCCGTCGCCCAAGAAGAAGTCACCGTTCACCGCGACCGCGGCGTGCCACCGCTTGGAGATCTGGCTCGTCGGAAGCCGTCCCGTGAGGTCCCCGGTGGCGAGGGTGCTGCGGATCTCGAGGCCTTGCGAGCGGTCGACCGTGACGACGTTGACCACGTTCGGTCCGTCGACCACAAACGTGCCGAACTGGATGCCCGGTCCCAGCTCGCCGTCGCGATGGCCTTGGCCGACGGGTGACACGACGCGGGAGTCGACGAGAAGTTGGATGCCGAGCGCCAGGATCTCCGCGAGGAGACCGCGCTCGGTGATGCCGTTCGGGTCGATGTCGTACGGACTGCCGTAGTTGTCGATCACGCCTGTGTTCAACAGGTGGTGCTGCCCCGCGTAGTTGTAGTTCGCCTCGGTGCTTCCCTGATCGGCGTAGGCCGGTGCGCTCGGCCTTTGCCGGTGGACGAACGCCGCTGCTCGCACGACCAGCGTCGCTGCCTGCGCCACCGTCAGGCCTTCTGTCGGATGGAACCCCCCGTCGGTCAACCCCACGATGATCCCTGATCCCCCCAACAGACCGATCTCCTGGCGGACCTGCACGTCGGGCACGAGCGCGGGCGTCACATCCGGGAACGCCCTGTTGCCAGTGAGGCCGACGCCGGCCAGCTGGATGAAGCGCACGATCAGGCTCGAGACCTGACTGCGCAGGAGCA
>JBEEGB010000542.1:0-3033 GCA_041166585.1 Acidimicrobiaceae bacterium | reverse complement strand
GCTTCGGTTTGGCGATGAACGCCATGCCGAGCGCGAGCATCTGCTGCTCCCCGCCCGACAGGTTGCCGGCCATCTCGTCTCGGCGTTCTTCGAGGCGCGGGAACGTCGTGAAGACGTCTCGGACTGCCCGATCGAGGTAGATCGCGTCGTCGCGGTACAACCACCCGCCGACTCGTAGGTGTTCCGCGACGGTGAGGGTGGGGAACACGGCTCGGCCGCCGGGGACCTGGACGATCCCGGCCTTGGTCGTGCCGACGCCGTCGGTGTGGGTGATGTCGCGGCCCTCGAAGAAGATCGCGCCGCCGATCGGATCGGTGATGCCGCTGATGGCCCTGAGGAGCGTCGACTTGCCCGCGCCGTTCGTGCCGAGCAGCGCCACGCATTCGCCAGGGGCCACATCGAGGTTGACGCCAAAGAGCACTTGTACGTGGTCGTAGGCGACTTCCACCCCTCGGCAGACGAGCAACCCTTCTGCGGCGTCCGGCGCGTCCAGGTGCGCCCGCCTGTTCTTCGCGGTTGTCGCCAAGGCTTTCCGGAGGAGGCTCACTGGCTGCCGACCGCGGCGACGATCTCGGCGGTCGCGGCCGCCGCGGCGATGGCATGATCCTCGGCCGCGTGCTGCTCGTCCTCGACCCGCGAGTCGGCGATCAGGCTGGGCACGTGGATGTTGCGACGGCGGGCCACGCGCCGCAGCAGCGCGTCTCGGATCCGGTACATGCCCTCGGCCAGTCCGCCAGGAAGGAAGAAGAGCACGAGCAGGACGCCGAGTCCGCTCGTGAGCAGCTGCACCTGTTGGATGTCGCGCACCACCGGCAGCAGCGGCACGCCTTCGATGAACACTGCGCCGAGCAGCGCGCCCGGGATCGAGCCGATCCCACCGATGACCGTCAGGATGAACAGCGCGATCGACCGTTCGGGCGGGAACGCGTTGTCGGCCACCGCGCGGTTCTGGTAGCTCAACAGCGCACCGGCCATGCCCGCCATGAACCCAGAGATCGCGAACGCCGTCAGCCGGCTGCGTGCCAGGTTGATCCCGAGCGACTGGGCGGCGCGGCTGTTGTCGCGTACGCCGATGAGCACGCGTCCCGATCGGTACTTGCGGAGTGACCGTGCCATGTAGACCGCGACGATCAGGAACGCGAGACACACGTAGTAGTACTTCACGTTCGCCGACATCTTGATCGGGCCCAGCGATGATTCGTCCTCGAGATTGAGGGCTTTCCACAAGACGGGCCGGTTCACGAACCTTCCTGGCTGCGGGAACATCCAGCCGAAGTACGACCGGTTGAAGATTCCCGCAACCGCGAACGCGAACGCCAGCGTCGTGGCCGCGAGGAACAGCCCTTGGATGCGCAGTGCGGGGATGCCGATGACCACCGCCACCAAGGCGCCCGCGGCGCCGCCGATGGCGATCGTGACGAAGAAGTCAGTGTGGTGGTTCACGGCGAGACCGGCGGCCGCGACCGATCCGACCCCGGCGATGGCGTACTGGCCGAGCGAGATCTGCCCGCCCCACCCGGTGAGCACCACCAGTGACACGCCGATGATCGCGTAGATCACCATGATCGTCGCCTCAGGGGCCTGGCCTTGACCGAGCAGGAACGGCGCGGCGAGCACGAGGGCGCCGACCACAACGGCGAGCGCCCTCAATCCATGACGGACCTCAGGTACGTGGCGCAGCTCGGCCGGTATCGGCCGCACTTCCTTCACCGCTTGCCACGACGACGCGCCCAGCTCCACAGCGCGGGAGAACCGTCCCCGCTGGACCAGAAGCGCGACGAGGACAACCACGAAGATCGCCGGATCGGTGAGACCGGCGGTATGGGTCGTGAACACGATCGACTGGTCGACGATGCCGATCAGCAACCCGGCAACGAACGCAACGGGCAGGCTCTCCATCCGGCCGATCACGGCGATCGCCAAGCCGAGCAGCAACAGTCGAGGACCGACGAAACCCGTGAGCGGGAGCCCAGTCAATGGGACCGTGAAGAACACCCCCACCGCGGACAATGTCGCCGCCAGCATCCACACGATCGTGGACACGCGCTTGACCGGCACCCCGACGAGCGACGCTCGCTCCGCGTTCTCAGCCGAAGCGCGCACCGCGACACCGATGTCGGTGAGCTTGAAGAACGCGGCCAGCGCCCCGACCAGCAGACCGACGACGACGATGGGTGCGATGTGATCACCGCGGAAGATGTGATCACCAACGGTGAAGTGGAACTTGCTGAACGGTGTGGGGAAGTCGAGGGTGACGGAGTCGATCAATGAACCACTGACCCATTGCTTCGTATACACCTCGAGCACGAGCAAGAGGAACGAAACACCGATCGTGACCACGGTGAGGATGAGCCGCGGCGACTGAGAGAACCGCCGAATCAGACCGACTTCGACCACGCCCCCGAGAAGCGCGCCCCCGACGATCGTGATCGCGAGCGCGACGATCCACGGCAATCCGTGCTTGGCGATCAGCAACAGTGCGAGCACCGCAGGCACCGAGCCGAGCTGTGCTTGCGCGAAGTTGATGATGCGGTTCGCGCGGTACACGAGGATGAGCCCCATGCCGATGAGCGCATAGAGCGACCCGAAGACGATCCCGAGAACGAAGATCTCGGCGGGGATCGGTGCGGACCCGCGGCCGATGTGGACCAGTGGGATCTGCGCGACCCAGTACTGCAACAGCCCCTCGATCAGCACGACGAAGCCGAGCGCGACCTTGACGACGGGGCCGAACACGCGGTGGTCCCAGAGCGGGGAGATCGCGGCGCGCAGGCGTTGCAGCATGTTCTCGCCGGTCTAGGGGTTGACCGGGATGCTGGGATCGAGGCCGGCGGTGAGCTGACCGAGCTGGTAGCGCTGGTCGCCCCCGACCACGACGTAGGCGCCGGTGCTCCCGTCCACCGGCGTCGTTGCCGCCGGGTTCCAGTACACCTCCTTGATGTCGTCGACACCGGTGTAGTCGTCGGGTGCCCATCTGTAGAGGGGGACCTTGCCGGCGCCGCCAACGGGTGGGGTGTTGGAGAGAAGCCCTTG
>JBEEGB010000541.1:0-6916 GCA_041166585.1 Acidimicrobiaceae bacterium | reverse complement strand
GCGACGACCGGAGCGATGGCTTCCATCGCGTCGAGGCCGATGCCGATGGACGAGATGCCGTAGCGATCGCGGCGCTCGAGCAGGTCGTCGGTGATCTGCTCGACGGTGCCGGCCAGCGCGTGCGGTGACTGCAGCGCCTGCTCGGGCGTGAGCCCGAACCCACCGGCGAGCGCCTCGGCCGTGCCCACGCGGTCGTCGGTGACGAGGGCGAGGTGCACGCGGACCTGCAGCTCGATGTCATCGAAGCGCGGGCCGGCCGCGTCCTTGATCCAACCGATCTTCTCCTCGGTCGCCTCCGCCGTGCCGTTGGGACCGGCGGATGCATCGATCACGCCCTTGGCGAGCGCGAAGTTGATGCCGACGATGTCAGCCCACTGGGCGGCGACGGTGAGCACACGCCGTCCGCCGCCCCCGATCAGGATCGGCGGGCGCGGCGCCTGCACCGGCTTCGGAAGGCCGTCGAGCCCTTCGACGGCGTAGTGCTCGCCGCGGAACGAGCACGGCTCGTCGGCCCACAGCCGCGTGATCACCTCGAGCGCCTCCACCATGCGGTCGATGCGCACACCAGGACGGTCGAGCGTCATCCCGGCGCGCTCGTAGTCGCTGCTCATCCACCCGGCGCCGAGGCCGAGCTCGAACCGCCCGCCGGACAGCACGTCGAGCGTCGCTGCCTCCTTGGCTAGCACCACCGGGTGGCGGTAGTCGTTGCCGAACACGAGCGCGCCCACGCGCAGCGTCGTGGTGGCGTCGGCCGCGGCCATGATCGCGGGCACGGGCGCGAGCTGGTCGTCGAAGTGGTCGGCGACCGTGAGCGTCGCGTAGCCGAGCTCTTCGCAGCGCCGGGCGAGGGCGGCCCACGAGCCCGCGCTGGCCGACGGTGGCGAGGAGCACTGCACACCGAAGCGGAACGTTCGTGCGTGGCCCATCGGGCCGGGAAGGGTAACGTCCGCGACTGATGACCGACACGTTCGACGTGGTGGTGGTTGGTGGGGGCATCGCAGGGTCGGCGCTGGCGAGCACGCTCGCCCGTTCGAGCCTCGACGTGCTCGTGCTCGAGCGTCAGGAGCGCTTCCGCGACCGCGTGCGGGGCGAGTGCATGATGCCGTGGGGCGTGGTCGAGGCCCAGCGGCTCGGCGTCGTGCAGCTGCTGCTCGAAGCCGGGGGTGGCTTCGCGAGCACGTCCGTCGGCTACGACGAGACGGTGACGCCGAACGAGGCCGAGGCGGCAGCGGTGCCGCTCGGGATGTTCGCCGAGGGCGTCGCCGGCTTCCTCGACGTCGGTCATCCTCAGGCATCAGAGGCCTTGGCGGAAGGCGCGGTCGCGTCGGGCGCCACGCTGCTCCGGGGTGTCGGGGAGGTCGAGGTCACCGCAGGTGCCCACCCGTCGGTCCGGTACGACCTGAGCGGTACGACGCGCGAGGTCCAGACCCGCATCGTTGTGGGAGCCGATGGACGGGCCTCGACCGTGCGCAAGCAGCTCGGCATCGACCTGCACGAGACGACGGCCCGGACGATGCTGTCGGGCCTGCTGGTCACGGACACCGACGAGTGGCCCGCCGACCAGGCGACGCTCGGCTCGCAAGGCGACGTGCACTTCCTCGTCTTCCCGCGGCCCGGCGGGATCGCCCGGCTGTACCTCGCCTACGACATCGCCGACAAGGACCGGTTCACGGGTCCGGACCGAGCTCGTCGCTTCCTCGACGAGTTCCGCGTCAGCTCCCTCCCGTTGGGCGACGTCCTCGCCGACGCGACCGCGGCCGGGCCCTGCGCTGGTCATCCGGGCACCGACGCCTGGACAGAGCAGCCGGCGGTCGAGGGTGCGGTGCTCATCGGCGATGCCGCGGGGTGGTCCGACCCGCTCATCGGCCAAGGTCTCTCCGTCGCGCTGCGCGACGCTCGCACGGTCGCCGATGTGCTGCTCGGTGGCGACGACTGGTCGGCGAGCGCGTTCGCGGGCTACACCGAGGAGCGGACCGAGCGCATGCGCCGGATCCGTGTCGTGGTCGACGTGATGACCGAGCTGCGGTGCAGGTTCACGCCCGCCGGCCGCGGCCGTCGCCTCGCGTTCTTCTCAGGGCTGATGACGGATCCGCTCTCGATCGGTCTGCTCCTCGCGATGCTCAGCGGCCCGGAGGTGCCAGACCCCGACGTGTTCGACGCTGAGAACGTCAACCGTGTGATGGCGATGGCGTGATCGCGACCGGTTGCTAACGTCCGCCGCTCATGAGCGACGCGCTGGGTGCGTACACGAAGACGGAGTTCACCTACGACGGCAAGACCCGTGCCGTGTACCGGCGAGGGAGCGGTCCCGCGGTGCTGGTGATCGCGGAGATGCCGGGGATCACGCCAAAGGTCATTGGCTTCGCTGACCGGGTCGTCGAGCTCGGCTGCACGGCCGTGCTCCCGCACCTGTTCGGCGAGCCGGCCCGCGACCCGTACAAGGGCGGCCCGGCGCGTGCCATCCCCTACGTGCTGTCGAGCATCGTGCCGGCGTGTGTGTCCCGCGACTTCCACGCCATCGCCACGGGCAGGACGAGTCCGGTGATCGAGTGGCTGAAGGCGCTCGCCCGCCACGAGCACGCGGCGTGCGGTGGGCCGGGCGTCGGCGTGATCGGCATGTGCTTCACCGGCGGGTTCGCGTTGGCGATGGCCGTCGACGACTCGGTGCTCGCCCCTGTGCTGTCGCAGCCCTCGTTGCCGTTTCCCACGTCCAAGAAGGCGAGGCGGGACCTCGGGATGTCCGACGCCGACCTCGGCAAGGTCAAGGCCAGGTTCGCAAAGGAGCCCGACCTGTGCGTGCTGGGCATGCGCTTCACCGGTGACAAGGTGGTGCCCGGCGAGCGCTTCGCCCACCTGCGGGAGGCGCTGGGCGACCGGTTCGTCGGGATCGAGATCGACTCGTCGAAGGGCAACGAGTTCGGCATCCCGACCAACGCCCACTCCGTGGTCACCGAGCACCTCGTCGACGAACCAGGACACCCGACCCAAGAGGCGCTCCACAAGGTCCTCGACCTGTTCCGGTCCAGGCTCTTGCCCACTCCCTGACCGCCACCCTCTGCCCACTGTGGGCTCTGAACCGTGCCCGGACACGGCTGAGCGTCCACAGTGGACGCGGGAGTTCGTTGTGTGGACTCTCGACCGTGGAATTCACGGCTGAGCGTCCAAAGAAGGGCAGCGCTCAGGCGAGCGGCCGGCCGTAGGGAAGCGCGTCCTGCCACGTCGCGAGGAACGTCTCGGCGCGGGTGACCGCCGCTCGCCAGAGGTTCACGCCCTGGTCGGCCAGCTCCTCGACCGACGCCCGGACGCGATCGACCGGATCGGCCGTCGCGTTGGGGTCGAAGCGGGCCAGCAGCGGAGCGGCGAGCGCGAGGAAGTCCGGCACGTAGACCACGCCCGCCCGGCTCAGCACGGCGTAGGCCTTCGCCGTGACCGGTACGGGCGTCAACGGCACCACGGCCTCGGCTTGGACCTTCGCCGCCACGTCATGGTCGACGACTCCGGCCTTCCCTGCGACGAAGACGATGCTCGCCGGCGCATCGATGCCGCCGTCGATCACCGATGCGCCCCGCTCGGTGACGGCGGCGCGAGTGGCGTCGACGATCTCGCCGCTCCCGTCGATGGCCACCGGCTTGCCATCGAGGGTTCCGAGCGCGGCCTCGGCTGCAGCCGCGCAGCCGCGCGCCGAGAGCGCGGGATCGAGCGAGACGGGCCGCTCGCCCAGCGGCGCGAGGTCCTCATCGCCGAGCCCGTTGCCGGGGTAGAGGACGAGCGAGCCGGTCGCCACCATCGGCGCCACCTCGGCCTCGAACGCGGCGATCGCTTCGGCGCGCGCTTCCGGCTTGGCGTTGATGCCGGCGGATGCCCCTCCGATGCGAAGGCTGAACGACGCGAACAGGTACGTGTTGGATCGGGCCAGCAGCTCGGCGCCGTCCACGAGGATCTTGGGAGCGAGCCTGGCGATGCCGACCGACGTCTCGGCCCCATCGAGGTCGAAGGCGATGAAGGCGTCGGTCGTCTCGAGCTTCTGGATCCTCACGGGCCAGATCCTGCCGCGTCCGCACACCCCGAGCCGAACCGGCCGCGGGCTGGTACAGGCTCAGGGGCGGACACTCCCCCTCGGTAGGGTTGAGGAGGCATGCCCGACGACCTCCTCACCGGCCTCAACCCCGTGCAGCAGGAGGCTGTCACGCATCATGAGGGTCCGCTGCTGGTGGTGGCGGGGGCCGGTTCGGGCAAGACGCGGGTGCTCACGCACCGCATCGCCCACCTCATCCGTGACCACGGCGTGAGCCCCTTCGAGATCCTCGCCATCACGTTCACGAACAAGGCCGCGGACGAGATGAAGCAGCGGGTCGCCGCGCTCGTCGGGCCCGTGGCGCAGAAGATGTGGGTGTCGACGTTCCACTCGGCGTGCGTGCGCATCCTGCGTCGCGACGCCACCCGGCTCGGCTTCCCGTCGAGCTTCACGATCTACGACCAGGCCGACGCGGTGCGCCTCACGAGCTACGTCGTGCGCGACCTCGGCCTCGACCCCAAGCGCTTCCCGCCCCGCTCGGTCCACGCGGCCATCAGCGCGGCGAAGAACGACTTCGTCACCGCGGAGCAGTACAAGGAGCGGGTCGGTGCGATCTTCGAGCGCAAGATCGCCGACGTCTACGTCGAGTACCAGTCCCGCCTGCTCAAGGCGGGAGCGATGGACTTCGACGACCTGCTGATGAACACCGCGGTGCTCTTCCGTCGCTTCGACGACGTGCTCGCGGGCTACCGGCAGCGGTTCCGTCACATCCTCGTCGACGAGTACCAGGACACGAACCGCGTCCAGAACGAGCTCGTGCTCCAGCTCGCAGGCGGCCACCGCAACGTCTGCGTGGTCGGGGACAGCGACCAGTCGATCTATGCCTTTCGAGGCGCTGACATCCGCAACATCCTCGAATTCGAAGAGGCGTTCCCCGACGCGACCGTCATCGTGCTCGAGCAGAACTACCGCTCCACGCAGACCATCCTCGACGCCGCGAACTCGGTGATCGCCAACAACGTCACCCGCAAGGCCAAGGAGCTGTGGACCGACTCCGGCAGCGGCCAGGCGATCGTGCGCTACCACGCCGACGACGAGGGCGACGAAGCGCAGTGGGTGGCGCACGAGATCAGCCGCCTGCACGACGAGGGCGAGCGCTGGGGCGACAGCGCCGTCTTCTACCGGACCAACGCCATGAGCCGAGTCGTCGAAGAGCAGCTCATGCGCAACGGCATCCCGTACAAGGTGGTCGGCGGCACCCGGTTCTATGACCGTCGTGAGGTGAAGGACGCGCTCGCCTACCTGCGGGCGGTGATCAACCCGGTCGACGAGGTGAGCGTCAAGCGCGTCCTCAACGTGCCCAAGCGTGGCATCGGCGACTCCACCGTCGGCCGTCTCGACGCGTGGGCGAACGCGAGGGAGATCGCCTTCATCGACGCGTTGCGACGCGCGGACGACGCCGGCGTGACCGGACGGGCAGTGAAGGGCATCGCGGAGTTCCTCGAGCTGCTCGACTCGCTCACCGACGCCGTGGGCGAGGGGCCGGGGCCGATGCTCGAGGCCGTGCTCGACCGGACCGGCTACGTCGCCGAGCTGCAGGCCGAGCACACCGTCGAGTCCGAAGGGCGGCTCGAGAACCTGGCTGAGCTCGTCGGCGTCGCCCGCGAGTTCACCGACGTGAACGAGTTCCTCGAGCAGGTGTCGCTCGTGGCCGACACCGACGAGCTGCCCGAGGACGGCGACGACTCGACCGTCATCTTGATGACGTTGCACGGCGCCAAGGGACTGGAATTCCCGTCCGTGTTCCTCATCGGGATGGAGGACGGCGTGTTCCCTCACCTGCGAGCGCTCGGCGAGCCGAGAGAGCTCGAGGAGGAGCGCCGCCTCGCCTACGTGGGCATCACGCGCGCCCGGCAACGGCTCTACCTCACGAACGCGTGGAGCCGCATGCTCTACGGCTCGACGCAGTACAACCCGCCGAGCCGGTTCATGGACGAGATCCCGAGCCAGCTGCTGAAGCACGCCGAGGGCTCGCGGGAGACGAGACCGGCGGGCCGTTCGAGCTTCGGGGCTGGCAACCGGGACCGCGACCGGTGGACGCCGGCGGTGAGCCGCAACCGTGAGGAGATCGTGGAGCGGGCCATCTCCGCTGGACTCGGCTCGTCCGGAGGGGCATCGTCGCCGCCCGCCGGCCACGGCGCCGAGGCCATGGGCCTGCGGGTGGGCGACGACGTTCGCCACGCCAAGTTCGGTGAGGGCGTGATCATCGACATCGTCGGGCAAGGCGACAAGGCGGAGGCGACGGTCCGCTTCCCCGGCATCGGGGAGAAGGTCCTGCTCCTCAGCTGGGCTCCCCTGCAGAAGGTTTGAGCTGATCTCCTCCTGAGCGCGGTGCTTTGCACCTTTTCGCCGCCTCTCCGGGAAGGGCCGACTGGCGACTTGACCGGAGGGTCGAGAAACATGACGGCCGTGCTGTTCAACCCCGTGGACCGAGCCGTGCTCCTCGTGAAGCGCGACCACACGCTCGGCACGATCCTCGAGCGGTTGGCCAAGGTGAACGGCAAGCGGCGGTTGGTGGCGGAAGCGGGCGACGGGCTGTCCCTCACCTACGCCCAGGCGTCGAAGCGCGTGAACCGCTGGGCCGGTGGCATCGCCAAGAAGGTCGAGCCGGGTCAGCGCATCGTCATCGCCGGCAACAACGGCTACGAGATGCTGCTGTTGTGCCTCGCCGCGTCGCGTGCTGGCGCCATCCCGGTGCCCGTGAACGCGCAGATGCGGCCCGACGAGATCCGTCACGTCATCGACGACTCCGGCGCCTCGCTCGTCATCCGCCGAGCGTCCGAGGTCGACGGCGACGAGCCCCTGGCCAAGGCGGTGCCGGCGGAGCAGAGCGATGTCGCC
>JBEEGB010000540.1:0-4975 GCA_041166585.1 Acidimicrobiaceae bacterium | reverse complement strand
CCCGCAGGCCGCTGCCGTAGAGGAGCTCGAGCACCGCGTCGTCGCGAGCTCGGACGGCGACCGCGTCGGCTTCGACGCGCTTCGGGGGGTCGTCGAGCAGGACGTGGAGCTCGTCGGCTCGCAGCACGTGGGGCAGCCGGGCTGCGCCCTTGGGTGCTGACAGCCGCGTCGCCGGGTCGACCCCGATGACACCCGTGTGGCGGAGCCAGCCGAAGTAGCGCCGCAGCGACGACGCGGTGCGGGCGATCGTGCGGGGAGCGCGCTGGCGCGTCGTGAGCGCCGCCAGGTAGCGGCGCAGGAGCCGACGATCGACGGATCCGGGCTCGGAGTGCCCGGATCGCTCGGCCCAGGACGCGAACGCCTCGACGTCGCGGCGGTAGGCGGCCACGGTCGTCGGCGCGGCGGCGGTGAGCGACTGCGCGAAGTCGTCGACGCGCCAGGGCATGTCTCCACGGTACTGGTGGCGGCAGCACCGACCGCGCGTTCACGACTCGGTCCTCGCCACCTGCTCGTACCAGGCCCCACGGCGCGCCAGCCATCCTCCTGCCTCGAGTCGCCCGAGCGCGAGCGACAGCGGGCCGAGAGCCAGCCCGGTGCGGGCCGCGAGCTGATCGAAGGACGCGGGCTGCCACGCCAGCGCGTCGAGCACGGTCCGATCGCCGCCGTCTGGTGGTTGTCGGCCGTCACGGACCGAGCGCGCCAGCGCCGGCGACAGGCCGAGCGCCAGGAGCACGTCGCTCGCGTCGCATGCCGGAGCGAAGCCGTCGGCCAAGAGACGGTTGGTGCCCGTCGACGCCGAGCTGCGCACGGGACCGGGCACGGCCATCACCGGCCGGTCGCGTCGTTGCGCCTCGGTCACGGTGAGGAGCGCTCCGCCCGCCTCGTGCGACTCGACCACGACCACGATGTCGGCCAGCGCCGCGAGGAGCCGGTTCCGGGCCGGGAACCTCCATCGCTCCGGCGGCGACCCGAGCGGTGCTTCGCTGAACAGCACGCCGCGCCGCTCGACCTCGCGCCACAGCGCGCGGTGGCGGCGCGGGTAGACGACGTCGAGCCCCGAACCCACCACCGCGATCGGCGGGGCGGTGTCGGCTGAGAGCGCGCCGGCGTGGGCGGCGCCGTCGATGCCGAGGGCCAGGCCCGACACGACCGCGACGCCGGCCGCGGCGAGGTCGCGTCCGAGCTCGAACGCGACGTCGGCTCCGTAGCTCGTGCAGCGGCGCGTGCCCACGATGGCGACCCGAGGGCCCGCCACCACCGACGGATCACCCTGGAGGAACAGCACGGCCGGCGGCTCGACGTCCGCCGCCAGCGCGGCCGGGTAGGCGGCGGAGCCGAGCGCGGCGACCCCGACGCCGGCCTCCTCGTGGCGGGCCCAGACCGATGCGACGTCGGTCGAGCGCGCCGCGGCCACCCACGTGTCGGCCAGCGCCGCCGCACCGTTGCCAGCGGCAGCGACGATGTCGCGGTGCGAGAGCCACGACCTTGTGGCGACGCGGTCCCACGCGACCGCGGGCTCCCATCGCCGCAGCAGCGCGAGGAGCCGTCCGGGACCCATGCCCGGCAGGCCTGCGAGCGTTGCCGCGAACGCTTCGGGCGGCAACGGAGCCATCAGCACGCCACCCGCAGCTCGGTGCCGGCCACCGGGGCGCGAAGGCTCAGCGCCAGCGCGAGGTGCTCGGTGGTGACCCGGGCGTCGCCCCGCAGGTCGGCGATCGTGAGCGCGATGGCCCGCACCCGCACAAGGCCCCTCGCGCTGAGCTGGCCGCTGCGCAACGCCAGCTCGAGGACACTCGCACCCGCCGAGTCGAGCGGGGCGAGCTTGTCGAGGGCGGCGATCGGGAGCGCGGCGTTGGCGCGCACCCCGCGCTCCCCCGCGAGGCACCGCACGGCCGCCACCCTGGCGGCGACCGACGCGGTGGGCTCGCCCGGGTCGAGCCGCCGCAGGAGATCGTTCGTGTCGGGACGCTCGACGGCGATGCGCACGTCGAAGCGGTCGAGCAGCGGGCCCGACAGCCGCCGGTGGTACCGCGCCCTGGCCGCGTCGGTGCACTGGCACGAGCCCGGTCCCCGGGCGGCGCCGCAGGGACACGGGTTGGTCGCGGCGACGAGGAGGAACCGAGCGGGCAGCTCGACCTTGTGCAGCGCACGAGCGACGCGGATGACGCCTTCCTCGAGCGGCTCGCGCAGCGCGTCGAGCACCGACGCCGGGAACTCACCCAGCTCGTCGAGGAAGAGGACGCCGTTCACCGCGAGGGAGATCTCGCCAGGACGCAGCGACGAGCTGCCGCCGCCGACCATCGCCACCGCGGACGCGCCGTGGTGCGGCGCGCGCAGCGGACGTCGAGTGACGAGTCCGCCGGCCGGAAGCGCCAAACCCGCCGCGGAGTGCACCTTGGTGACCTCGAGCGCCTCGTCGGTGCGCATCGGGGGCAGCAGACCGGGAAGGCGCTGGGCGAGCATCGTCTTGCCTGCGCCGGGCGGACCGACCATGAGCAGGTGGTGTCCGCCGGCCGCGGCGACCTCGAGCGCGAAGCGCGCCATCGGCTGGCCTCGGACATCGGCCAGCTCGGGCGGAGGAGGGTCCGGCTGTGGCTCGACACGTGGGGGCGGGTCGGGCCACTCGCCGACGCCCTGCAGCACGTCGAGCAGCTCGACGAGCGTCCCCACGGATCGCACCTCGTGCCGGCCGACGAGCGTGGCCTCGGCGTGCGACCCACGGGGCACCACGACCGTCGTCTGCTCGACCGCGCTCACCAGCGACAGCACGCCGGGCACCGGCCGCAGCGAACCGTCCAGGCCCAGCTCGCCGAGGAAGGCCATGCCCTCGACGCGCTCGGACATCACCGCGTCGCTGGCGACGAGCACGCCGACCGCGATCGCCAGGTCGAGCCCGGCGCCGGCCTTGCGCAGCGCCGAGGGCGCGAGGTTGACCGTGAGCCGCTTCTGCGGGAACGAGATGCCCGCGCTCGTCAGCGCAGCCTTGACCCGCTCGCGGGCCTCACGACACGAGGCATCCGGGAGGCCGATGATGGTGAACGCAGGGATGCCGACGACGCAGTGCACCTCGACGGCAACCGGGAAGCCGTCGACGCCGAGCAGCGTCGCGGACGGGATGGTGGCGAGCACGGGCCCTCCTCGAAAGCAGTGCGCGCGGCGCACCATGGACGAGAGGAGAGCCGTCACGCCGGCCCACGAGCGTGCTCGGACCTTACGCAGAACGAGTGACACTGTCGCGGGTCTCGTTCGGTTGCGTCCGCGGCTCGCGCCCGCGGGGTCGCGCCGTTCTTTGGACGCACAGCCGTGATCTTCACGGCTCAAAGTCCACAGAACCATCGCCCCTGCCCACTGTGGACTCTCAACCGTGTCGAGGCACGGCTCAGAGCCCACAGTGGGCGCTCGGGGTGGGCGCGGGGCGGGGATCGGCGAGACTGAGCGCATGGGGCTCAACCCGTTCCGCCAGCACCGCCGTTCGCCGGCTGACTACGTCCTCGTCGCCGCGGCGATCGCGGTCGTCCTCGTCATGGTCCTGTGGGCCTTCCTGGGCTAGACACGCGGCATGGCGAGCCAGCAGCTGCAGACGGTGATCGACGCGCTGCGGGCGCAGCCCAGGGAGGACGACCTCGCGGTCCGTCGCTCGAGCATGGAGGCGCTGGCATCGACGGCGCCGTTCCCGGCCGGAGCCACCGCCACCCCGGTCGAGGCCGGCGGTGTGCCGTGCGAGTGGGTGGAGATGCCGGACGCCGACCCGACCCGCGTCGTCCTCTACCTCCACGGCGGTGGCTACACCACGGGTTCGCTGAACACGCACCGGCGCTTCGTCGCGCTGCTGTCGGAGCGCACGGGAGCACGAGTGCTCAACGTCGACTACCGGCTGGCGCCTGAGCACCCCTTCCCGGCGGCGGTCGAGGATGCGCTCGACGCCTACCGGTGGCTGATCGCCGATGACGGCGGGTCCGTCGAGCCTGCGCACGTCGTGCTGGCCGGTGACTCGGCCGGCGGTGGCCTCGCCGCGGCAACCTTGATCGCGCTGCGCGACGGCGTCGAGCCGAATCCGGCGGGAGCCGCGCTCATCTCCCCGTGGACCGACCTCGGCCTCAGCGGCGCGTCGATGGACAGCCGCGCCGCGCTCGACCCGATGTGCTCACGGGAGACGCTCTCCGTGCACGCCGAGCACTACCTCGGGGCGACCGAAGCCACGGACCCGCTCGCGTCGCCGGTGTACGCGGACCTGACAGGCCTGCCTCCGCTGCTGATCCATGTCGGCGACCACGAGACGTTGCTCGACGACTCGGTCCGCCTCGCCGAGCGGGCGCTCGCTGCCGGTGTCGACGTGACGATCGACGCGGTGCCCGAGATGATCCACGTGTGGCACATCTTCACCGGGCTGGTACCCGAGTCGGAGATCGCCCTCGACGAGCTGTCGGCGTGGATCAAGAAGCACCTCGACTGACTGACTAGAACGCACCCTCGATGACCTGGACCTCGGTGCCGACCACCGAGACGACGTCGAAGCGGATCTCGCGCGCTCGGACCGGCGAGTCGTCGAGCCAACGAGCGGCGAGCACGCGGAGCCGCTGACGCTTCCTGTGGTCGACGGCGACGGCTGGGATGCCGAACGCGTCCGTCGCTCGCGCCTTCACCTCGCAGAACACGAACGTGCGGTTGCGCCGGACGACGAGATCGAGCTCGCCGGCACGGCACCTCCAGTTGCGGGCCACCACCTCGTACCCGTTTGCCTCGTACCACGCTGCGGCCAGCGCTTCACCCTCGGCCCCGAGCGCTCGGCGCGCAGTGGTCAGAGGATGTCCTTCTTCGGCAGCTCCTCGACGTTGACGTCCTTGAACGTCACGATGCGAACCGACGGCACGAACCGGCTGGCGCGGTACATGTCCCAGACCCAGGCGTCGCGGAGCTCGAGCACCACATGGGTCCGACCGTCGTGGTCGTGGACGGTCTGCTTCACCTCGTTGGC
>JBEEGB010000539.1:0-3317 GCA_041166585.1 Acidimicrobiaceae bacterium | reverse complement strand
CCCGTCCCCACGTCGACCACCCGATCGACACCGCGTTCGGGACGAGCTTCCCGTCCGGTCACGCGATGTCAGCGACGATCACCTACGGCGCGCTCGTCCTCGTCTTCCTTCCGGTGCTCGGTCCCCGAGCGCGTCGCGTCGCTCTCGGCGCCGCCGCGCTCCTCGTGCTGGCGATCGGGTCGTCACGGCTCTTGCTCGGCCTCCACTTCCTCACTGATGTCGTCGGCGGCTACGTGCTCGGGCTCGCCTGGCTCCTCGCGTCGACTGCGGTCTTCGGCATCTGGCGCAAGGAGGAAGGCAAGCCGCCACCTGACCTGACCAAGGGCCTCGAGCCGGACGCAGGCGCCGACCTGAAGGTCTCCGTCTGAGCGAGGTTGCGCCGTAGGCTCGCGGATGAGATGAGCAACGACCATCGGCACGACGGGCTCGCTGGAGTCCGGGAGGGGCAACGCAAGGCACTAACCATCGCGCTGGTCGCCAACGCTGCCTTCCTCGGCGCTGAGGTTGCGGGCGGCATCGCGTTCGGCTCGCTCGCGCTGCTCGCCGATGCGGCGCACATGCTCTCTGACGTCGTGGCACTGTCGATCGCGCTCGTCGCCCAACGGCTCATCGACCGGCCGGCCACGGCGCGACACAGCTACGGCTTGCAGCGGGCCGAGGTGCTGGCGGCGCAGGCGAACGGCGTCGCATTGCTCGCGGTCGCCGGATGGATCGCGTACTCCGCGATCGGGCGGCTGGGGGAGACGACCGACGTCGTCGGCCCTGGCGTGCTCGTCGTCGCCACCCTCGGGCTCGTCATCAACGTCGCGAGTGCGGCGCTGCTGGCTCGCGCCCGCGGCACCAGCCTCAACATGCACGGTGCGTTCGTGCACATGGTCGTGGACGCCGCCGGCTCCGTCGCCGCGATCGTCGCCGGAGTCGCCATCACCGTCTGGGACGCCGAGGCCTTCGATCCCGCGGCATCGCTCGTGATCGCGGCCCTCGTGGTCTGGTCGTCGTGGGGACTGCTGCGCGACACCGCCCAGGTGTTCCTCGAGGCCGTTCCTCGGGGCATGGATCCCGCCGACGTGGAGCACTCGCTGATGAGCGACGCCGACGTGGTCGCGGTGCACCACCTGCACCTCTGGAACCTGGCGTCTGACGTGCCAGCACTCTCAGCGCATGTCGTGCTTGCCGGCGAGAAGACCCTGCACGACGCCCAGGCCACCGGCGAGCGCCTCAAGGCGATGCTGGCCGCTCAGCACGCCATCCTGCACGCCACGCTCGAGCTCGAGTGCCACCCGTGCGACCCGGCGGTCGACGAGCCGCCTCGCATGGTCCATCCCCGCACTCACGCTCCGTAGCCGGGGCTGGCCCCGCGCCGCGCTCGCAGTAGCGTCGCGGCGATGTGTGGTCGGTTCGTCTCGTCCTCGCCGCCGGACGAGCTGGCGAAGTACTTCGATGTCGACTCGGTGGCCGAGCAGGTGCTCGAGCCCAGCTTCAACGTCGCTCCCAGCAACGACGTCTACGTCGTCGTGAGCTCGGGTGGGCTCCGACGGCTCGACACGTTCCACTGGGGGCTCATCCCGTCGTGGGCCAACGACGAGTCCGCCGGCTACAAGATGATCAACGCCCGCGCTGAGGGGCTCGCCGACAAGAACGCCTACAAGCGCGCCTTTCGCAAGCGGCGCTGCCTCATCCCGGCCGACGGGTTCTTCGAGTGGAAGAAGGTGTCGGGCCAGAAGAAGAAGCAGCCGTACTTCATCCACCGCGCCGACGGCGAGCCCTTCGCGTTCGCAGGGCTCTGGGAGGTGTGGCGTCCGCCCGACAAGCGTGACGACCGCGACACCGAGCCCCTGCGCAGCTGCACGATCATCACCGGCGCGGCCAACGAGACCGTGGCCGAGATCCACGACCGGATGCCGGTGATGCTGCCGCCGAGCGCGTGGGACCGTTGGCTCGATCGGGACTACGACGACGTCGAGGCGCTCGGCAAGCTGCTCGTGCCCGCTCCGGCGCGGATCCTCGAGCTGCACCCGGTGAGCGCGCTGGTGAACAACGTCCGCGAGAACGGCGAGCAGCTCATCGAACCCATCGACCTAGACGCTGTCGCGGGGACGTCGGAGCAGGGCAGTCTGCTTTGAACACGGCGTCCCGGCCGGGCCTCCGCCGGCAAATCGACAGCCAGGTGATGCGCTGGCAGGCGCGGCTCGACAGCGACTGGGCCGACCGGTTCCTGCCGTGGATCGGCGCGGGGCTCCTCTCGCTCATCTTCTTCGTGCTGGCCGAGGCGAAGGTCCGCTCCGGCGACGCCAGCCCGAGCCTGGCCGCCGCGGCGCAAGGCGCGTGGCTGATCGGGCACTTCAAGACGCCGCACCTCACGCTCACCGACACGCACCTGCTCGCGCAGCACCTTCCGCTCGGCTTCTACCCCGTCGGTTGGGCCACACGGTTCCTCCCCACCGTCCCGACGTTGCTCGGGTTGCAGGCCGTGAGCCTCGGTGTGGGGGTCGTGCCCCTGTGGCGCATCGCGAGAGACATCGCCCTGCTCCGAGCCGGCGCGACCGTGGCGTTGTGCGCCGCGTACGGCCTCTCGCCGACCCTGAACAACCTCGACCTCTCGGGCTTCCACCCGGCCGCGGTCGCGGTCTCGCCGCTGCTCGGCGCGACCTACCTGGCGCTCAGGGGCAAGTGGCGCGCGTTCGCCATCGTCAGCGCGACCGCCGTGATGTGGAGCGCGGAGCTCGGTCTCGTGATCGCCGGGCTCGGGCTGCTGGTGTTCCTCCAAGGCGAGCGCAAGGTCGGCCGGCGCACGATCATCGTGGGCCTCGCCTGGACGATCGTCGCCGTGCTCGTCATCGAGCCCCGGTACGGGAGCACGGGCTTCATCTCACCCGGCGCCTTCCGCGCCTACGGCGACAACGCGTTCAGCATCCTGTTCGGGATGGCCGGCCACCCCTTCAAGCTCCTCGGCGACCTGTTCGCGGAGGACAACGTGCGGCTGATCGTGGGGCTGCTCGCACCCCTGCTGTTCCTTCCCGTCCTCGCGCCGCGCTACCTGCTGCCCGCCATACCGCTCCAGGTCCTGTACCTCGTCGCCGACGTGCCGGTCCGCGGCACGGGCACGAACGAGTACGGCCTTCCGCTCACCGTGTTCGCGTTCGTCGCCGCGACGTTCGCCCTCCAACGGATGGGGCGGCGCTCGATCGAGCGGGTGCTCGTCGATCGCCGCGTCCTCATCGCGTTGGCCGTCGGGGCGGTGGGCTTCTTCCTGCTCGACGCGGCCAACTCCCCGTACCAGCGCCCGTGGGAGTGGGGGAGGCAGGACGCCACTGACC
>JBEEGB010000538.1:0-3057 GCA_041166585.1 Acidimicrobiaceae bacterium | reverse complement strand
CAGGATCCTCCCAAGGCCACGAAGCTGGACGAGGGGAAGACGGTGACGATCACCGTCTCGCTGGGCAACACGCTCGTCAACGTGCCGGGCGATCTCGTGGACAAGTCGCTCGAGGAGGCCACGCAGGGGCTGGCTGCCACCGGTCTCGTGGTGGGCGACGTGAAGCGCCAGTTCGACGAGCAGGCGGCCAAGGACGTCGTGATCGCGGTCGATCCCTTGACGCCGCCACAGCTGGCCAAGGGCACTGGTGTGAACCTCGTCGTCTCCGATGGGCCCGCGCCGCGGAAGGTGCCAGCCGTCGCGGCCGGCATGACGTTCGAGCAGCTCGCGGCGGCGCTCACCGCGGTGCAGCTCAAGGCAACGCGGGTGGACGACTTCAACGACACGGTCCCCAGCGGCCAGGTGATCGGTACCGAGCCCGCTTCGGGCACGGAGGTGCCGCGGGACACCGCGGTCACGGTGCACGTGTCGAAGGGCCTCACGCCCATCCCCAACGTGGCGGGGCTCGCGATCGCCGACGCGCGGGACAAGCTGCAGCAAGCAGGCTTCACGGTGGCCGGCGTGAACGGCGACCCGTTCCGCACCGTGCGGGCGACGAACCCACCGGCGGGCACGCAGGCGCCCAAGGGCACCGGGGTGACTCTGATCACGCGCTGACGGCGTAACCTCGGCCGACCATCGACCGAAGGGGTTGTCCAGATGGGTGCTCTCGACGGGCGCGTCGTCGTCATCACCGGGGCGGGGCGCGGGATCGGACGCGAGCACGCGCTGTTCTTCGCGGCCGAGGGAGCCAAGGTCGTCGTCAACGATCTCGGCGGCGCACCGGACGGTGGCGGCGAAGACCGCACCGCGGCAGAGCAGGTCGTGGACGAGATCACGGCGATGGGCGGCGAGGCCGTCGCCAACGGCGACGACGTCGCTGACTGGGACGGCGGGCAGCGAGTGATCAACGCCGCGATCGAGGCGTTCGGCGGCCTCGACGCGCTCGTGAACAACGCGGGCATCCTGCGCGACCGGGTTCTCGTGAACATGACCGAGGCCGAGTGGGACGACGTGATCAGGGTCCACCTCCGGGGGCACTTCATCCCCACCCGCTTCGCGGCGATCTACTGGCGGGAGCAGGCGAAGGCCGGCACGCCCGTGCAGGCCAACCTCGTGCACACGTCATCCACCTCCGGGCTCCTCGGGAACCCCGGCCAGACCAACTACGGCGCGGCGAAGGCCGGCATCGGCTCGTTCTCGATCATCTGCGCGCAGGAGCTCGGCCGCTACGGCGTTCGATCGAACTGCATCGCGCCTGCCGCCAGGACCCGGCTGACCGAGGCGACACCCGGGCTCGGAGACATGGTCCAGCCGCCGGATGACAGCGCGATGTTCGATGTGTGGGACCCGGCCAACATCTCCCCGCTCGCGGCCTACCTCGCGACCGCCGGCTGCGCCTTGACCGGCCAGACGCTCTACGTGCAGGGCGGCACGATCAAGGTGATGCAGCCGTGGACGATGGGCGACGGCATCGAGCAGGACGAGCGCTGGACCGTCTCGGCCTTGCAGGACGAGCTGCCCAAGCTCGTCTGAGCTCGGTCCTGTGACTTCCGACCCGTTGACCATCGTCGGACCCGGGCGTACGGTGGGAACCGTCCGATACGGAGCATGAGTCGAGGGGGATCTGGTCGATGGGCAACCGCTACCTGGAGAACAACTACGCGCCGGTGAGCGCGGAGATCACCGACACGGAGCTCGCCGTCACCGGGACGATCCCGGACCACCTCGATGGCCGCTACCTCCGCAACGGCCCGAACCCGGTCGTGGCGCCCGACCCGGCGGCGTACCACTGGTTCACCGGCGACGGCATGGTGCACGGGCTGCGCCTGCGGGACGGCAAGGCGGAGTGGTACCGCAACCGCTTCGTTCGCTCGGCCGCGGTTGCCGCTGCGCTCGGCGAGCCGGTGCGACCCGGCCCCGTCCACGCCGACATGGACTTCGCCGCCAACACCAACGTCATCGGCCACGCCGGCCGCACGTTCGCCATCGTCGAGGCTGGCGCCCGTCCTTACGAGCTCACGGATGAGCTCGACACGATCGGGCCGGTCGACCTCGAGGGCACCCTCCCCGGCGGCTACACCGCGCACCCAAAGCGCGATCCGAAGACCGGTGAGCTGCACGCCGTCTCCTACTACTGGGGTTGGGGCAACAAGGTGCAGTACTCCGTCATCGGCACGGATGGGCGCGTCCGCCACACCGTCGACGTCGAGACCACCGGCAGCCCCATGATCCACGACTGCTCGCTCACCGAGAGCAGCGTGGTGATCTACGACCTGCCTTGCGTGTTCGACCTGGAGCTCGCCATGTCGGGCAAGAGCCTTCCGTACCGCTGGGACCCCGAGTACCCGGCCCGACTCGGTGTGCTGCCCCGCGACGGTGAAGCGGCCGACGTGCGCTGGTACGACATCGAGCCGTGCTACGTGTTCCACCCGCTGAACGCGTACGACGACGGCGACCGCATCGTGCTCGACGTGGTCCGCCACCCGAAGATGTTCGCCGCCAACCAGCTGGGACCGAACGAGGGCAAGCCCACGCTCGACCGCTGGACCATCGACACGAGCGCGGGGAAGGTGCTCGAGGAGCGCATCGACGATCGGGGACAGGAGTTCCCGCGCGTCGACGAGCGGGTGGTCGGACGGCGTCACCGCTTCGGCTACAGCGTCGGTGCCACCCAGGACAGCAAGGGTGACGTCGACCTGATGGACAACACCGTGCTCAAGCACGACATGGTGAAGGGCACGACGGAGGCGGCGACGTTCGGCTCCGGCGCCTCGGCCGGCGAGTTCGTGTTCGTCCCCCGCGAGGCGGGAGCGGCTGAGGACGACGGCGTGCTGATGGGCTTCGTCCACCGCTCCGAGACGGACCGTAGTGACCTCGTGCTCCTCGACGCGGCAACGCTCGAGACCGTCGCCGAGATCCACCTCCCCACCCGCGTCCCCCACGGTTTCCACGGCAACTGGGTCCCCACCTGATCGTTTGTGCGGTGCTGTGGGGGGGATTTCCCGACGCAGCACC
>JBEEGB010000537.1:0-5926 GCA_041166585.1 Acidimicrobiaceae bacterium | reverse complement strand
GAAGAGCCCGAGGGCAAGCAACCGGCCAAGCCTCGCAACGGACAGGCTCGGTGGGTCTTCGCCGACGGCCGCGCGCTCCTGCTCACCGAGGCCGGCACCGAGCGGCGCGCCGGGGTGTGGGCTGTGGCCGGCGACCCCGAGACGCAGACGCCGCTCGACCGGCTCGGACCCGACGCCGACACGCTCGACCCCGCGCGTCTCCTCGAGCTGCTGCACGCCCATCCGATGCGCCTGCACGGCTTCCTGCGCGACCAGCACATCCTGGCCGGGCTCGGACGGCGGCTGGCGAACGAGATCTGCCACCGGGCCAAGCTCTCGCCGTTCGCGGCGACCGCCAAGCTGGACGCAGACGACGCCGCGAACCTGGTCGAAGCGATGCAGGCGTGCATCAACGAGTCGTTGGCGTATGAACGAGGTCGCGACGACATGAGCTCGTCCGCCGACCGACCGGGCTCCGTGCACCATCGTGAAGGCGAGCCGTGTCCGGTGTGCGGCGACACCGTCCGCGCCGTCGAGTACCGCTCCTACACCGTCAGCTACTGCCCCACCTGCCAGACCGCCGGCCGCATCCTCGCCGACAACACCACCAGCAAGTTCCTCAAGTAGCGCAGCCGCATTCTGGCGTGCGTTAGGGCGGATATACGCCCCCAACGCACGCCAGAACGAGGGCGCGGTCAGATCAGGCCGAGCTCCTTGACGGCATCGCGCTCGTCGGCGAGCTCCTTGACCGAAGCCGCGATGCGGGCCTTGGCGAAGTCGTTGTGCTCGAGGCCTTGCACGATCGAGTACTTGCCGTCCTTGCACGTGCACGGGAACCCCGACAGCAGGCCCTCGGGCACGCCGTAGCTGCCATCGGACGGGATCGCCATCGACACCCAGTCGCCGTCGGGCGTGCCGAGGGCCCACGAGCGCATGTGGTCGACGGCCGCGCTCGCGGCGGACGCGGCGGACGAGAGGCCGCGAGCCTTGATGATGGCCGCGCCGCGCTGCTGGACGGTGGGGATGAAGTCGTTCTCGACCCACGCCTGGTCGTCGATGACCTCGGCTGCGGGCTTGCCTGCGATCTCGGCATGGAAGATGTCGGGGTACTGGGTCGCGGAGTGGTTGCCCCAGATCGTCATCTTCGTGACCGCGGTGGTGTGCACGCCCGCCTTCTTGGCGACCTGCGCGATGGCTCGGTTGTGGTCGAGGCGCATCATCGCGGTGAAGCGCTCGTTGGCGATGTCGGGCGAGTTGTTCATCGCGATGAGGCAGTTGGTGTTGGCCGGGTTGCCGACGACGAGGATGCGGACGTCCTTCGCCGCGCTGTCGGACAGCGCCTTGCCCTGGCCGGTGAAGATGCCACCGTTGATCTTGAGCAGGTCTGATCGCTCCATGCCTTCCTTGCGAGGCACCGAGCCGACGAGCAGCGCGTAGCTGACGTCACCGAACGCCACGTTCGCATCGTCGGTCGGGACGATGCCGGCCAGCGTCGGGAACGCACAGTCCTCGAGCTCCATCACCACGCCCCGCAGCGCGTCCATCGCCGGGCTGATCTCGAGCAGCTGAAGGATCACCGGCTGATCGGGACCGAGCATGGCGCCGCTCGCCACTCGGAACAGCAGGCTGTAGCCGATCTGGCCGGCGGCGCCGGTGATGGCGACGCGGACGGGATCCTTCATCGTTGGCGCTCCTCGACTCGTGGGGTGGACCGTCACCGTACTGCGATGATCTCGCGCCATGGAACTGACGGCGGTGTTCGTCTACGGGACGTTGCTCCCGGGTGAGAACCGCTGGCCGCTGCTCGAACCGTTCGCGGTTGGCTCCCGGCGCGCCGCCGTCGTGGGGCGTTTGTTCGACACCGGTCGGGGCTACCCGTGCGCCCTCTTCAGCGGCTCGGGGTCGATCCCGGGCGCGGTCGTGGCGCTCGACCCAGCGCGCGTGGAGGAGGCCTTGCTGTTGCTCGACGAGGTGGAGGGTGTGACGTTCGGGCTCTACGAGCGGGTCGTCGCCACCACCGACGACGGCGAGGCCGTCTGGTCGTACGCGTGGGCCGGCACCATGGACGAGCTCACCCCCATCGTCCGCTGGGTCTAGACGCGAGCGAGGCCGCCCCGGAGGGCGGCCCCACTCAGCTCGCAGCAGGAAGCCAGCGAGAACCAGAGCTACAGCTGCATCGACTTGATCTCGAGGAACTCCTCGAAGCCGTGACGGCCGTACTCGCGGCCGTAGCCCGACTGCTTGTACCCGCCGAACGGGGCGTTGGGGTTGAAGGCCCCACCGTTCACCTCGATCTGACCGGTGCGGATGCGTCGGGCGACCTTCTGCGCGCGGTCGGCGTCGCCGGCCCACACACCACCCGACAGGCCGTAGGGCGTGTCGTTGGCGATGCGCACGGCATCCTCCTCGGTGTCGTACGGAAGGATCGACAGCACCGGCCCGAAGATCTCCTCGCGGGCGATGGTCATGTCGTTGCTGACCTCGGAGAACACCGTCGGCTTGACGTAGTAGCCGCCCTCGAGGCCCTCGGGCTTGCCGGTGCCGCCCGTGACGAGCTTGGCCCCTTCGTCGATGCCCTTCTGGATGTAGCCGTTGACGCGGTCGACCTGCGCCTGCGACGAGAGCGGACCGAGCATGGCGCCGTCAGCGAAGGGGTCGGTCGGCTGGTACGCCGTCTCGACCTGGTTGGCGGCGAACCGCTCGGCATCCGCGAGGCGGCCGCGAGGCACGAGCATGCGGGTGAGGGCGGTGCAGGTCTGGCCCGAGTTGAGGTAGGCCTTGCCGACACCGTCACGGACGGCAGCTTCGAACTTCGCGTCGTCCAGGTCGTCGAGCAGGATGTTGGCCGACTTGCCGCCCAGCTCCAGCGCGACTCGCTTCAACGACTGCGACGCCACCTCAGCGACCCGCTTGCCGGCACGGGTCGAGCCCGTGAAGGACACCATGTCGATGTCGGGGTGGCCGGCGATGGCCTCGCCGACGGAGGGACCGGTGCCGGTGACCAGGTTGAACACGCCCGGCGGGAGGCCGGCGTCGTTGATGACCTCAGCCAGGACGTAGGCGTCGAGCGGAGCGATCTCGCTCGGCTTGAGCACGACCGTGCAGCCTGCGGCCATGGCGAACGCCACCTTGGCGGCGATCTGGTGGAGTGGGTAGTTCCAAGGGGTGATGCAGCCGACGACCCCGACCGGCTCCTTGACGACGAGGCTGTTCCCCACCTTCTCCTCGTACTGGTAGGTCTCGGCGAGCTGGCCGGCCTGGGAGAAGGAGTTGATGGGCAGGCCCGCCTGCACCATGAGGCTGAGCCACTTGGGCATGCCGGCCTCACGGGTGACGATGGTGGCGATCTCGTCCACTCGGGCACCGAGGCCCTCGGCGATGCGGGTGCTGAACTTGCCCCGCTCCTCGGGCGACCGCTGCGACCAGTCCTCGAACGCGGCGCGGGCCGCCTTGGCCGCCTTGTCGACATCGTCGGCGGTGCCGTCGGGGATGCGCCCGATCACCTCGCCGTTGGTGGAGTCGAACACGTCGATCGTGCCGCTTCCGGTGGAAGGCACCCACGCGCCGTCGATGTAGATCTTGTCGTGTTCGTACACAGCAGCCCCCTTGGCTCGGCCTTGACTCACGGGTCAGGGGGCACGCTATCGGCTCGCTCGATGATCTGTCAGGCCGATCGTTTCAGTACGGTTTGCGCCGATGGACGAAGCTTCGATTCAGGTCACCGCGCCGCCCGAGCGGCTCTGGTCGCTCCTCACCGATGTGACCCAGGCGGGCCGCTGGAGCCCCGAGTGCACCGGCTGCGAGTGGGTCGACGACGCCCACGGGCCCGCGGTCGGTGCCCGCTTCAAGGGCCACAACCGGCACGGCCGCATGCGCTGGACGACGCATTGCGAGGTCGTGGCCGCCGACGCTCCGACGCACTTCGCCTTCCAGGTGAAGGAGTCGGGGATGCGGTGGGGCTACCGGTTCGAGCCGGACGGCGCGGGCGGCACCACCGTCACCGAGTACCGCGACAAGACGCGCCCCGTGCCGCTGCCGATCCGGTTGGTGCAGAGGTCAGGGATCCTCGGCCGCGACCGCGAGGGCCTCATGGTCAAGGGCATGCACGAGACCCTCGAGCGCGTGAAGGCGGCCGCCGAGCAAACGTGACGGGTCGTGGCGCGTCGTGGCGCTACGAAGGCGGTCGGCGGTGGTGGTCGAAGAAGTCCAGGATCTCCGACGTCGCGTCGAACCGATGGCCGGCGTCCGAGTCGGACGGGTCTGCGATGGCAGCCAGGCTTCCGGGCCAGGGATGGGTGCCGCTGACGATCGTGTCGAGCACGACGTCCGAGCCGGCCACACAGCCCGAGTAGCGGGCGCGTTCGACTCCGGCGAGCGGCGCGTCCTTCACGGCATCCGGCGCGCAGTGGTAGTGGGTGACGTACGCGGCGACCGTGTCGGTCGCGGCTGGGATGCCGATGGTCGATCCTCCGACGGTGCCGCCGGCGTACGGGACCTGCGGATCGGCGGTGCCGGCGATGGCGAGCGCTGACGGGGCGATGCCATCGAGACAGGTCGACGGCACCGTCGCCGAGACCATCGCCACCGCGGCAAACACGTACGGGGCCTTGCAGACGAGGAAGCCGGCGAAGGCCGAGCCGTTCGAGTGGCCCGCGGCGAAGACGCGTGCAGGGTCGATGCACAGCTGGGTCTGGACGTCGGCGGCCAACGCGATGACGTAGGCGTAGTCATCCACCCGTGTCGGGTCGGTGAAGAGGGTCCACTCGGGCGGGTCGGACGTCGGTGTCACCACCACGTAGCCGCGAGCCGCGCCCTTCGCCCCCATGGACGTGTTCTCGTCCGAGGCCGGCCCGTTCGACGCGAAGCCGTGGAACACGAAGACCAGGGGGTAGGCAGCTCGCCCGTCGTAGTCGGGTGGGATGGCGAGCAGGTACGAGCGCTCCGCGCCGTTGAAGGCGAACGTGTGCGCTCCGGCCGGGGGTGCGGGGCGCGAGGGCGTGCACGCCGCGGCGACGGTTGAGGTCGTTGTCAGTGGCGCTGGACGCGCCGCGCTGCCCCCGCTGCACGCCGCGACCACGGCGACCACCACCATGAACCCACCCCTGCGCATCGGCCCATGATGACCCCGCCCGATCGCAACCGGCGTGCGTTAGGGGCGTCATACGCCCTCAACGCACGCCAGAACGACTTAAAGGCGGTCGACGATCGCGGCGGCGAACTCGGAGCACTTGACCTCGGTCGCGCCTTCCATCAGGCGGGCGAAGTCGTACGTCACGATCTTGTCGGCGATGGTGGCCTCGAGCGCACGCACGATGTCGTCCGCCGCGCCCTGCCAGCCGAGGTGCTCGAACATCATCACGCCCGACAGCAGGACAGAGCCGGGGTTCACCTTGTCCTGGCCTGCGTACTTCGGTGCGGTGCCGTGGGTGGCTTCGAAGATGCCGTGACCGGTGACGTAGTTGATGTTGCCGCCGGGCGCGATGCCGATGCCACCCACCTGCGCGGCGAGTGCGTCGGACAGGTAGTCACCGTTGAGGTTCATCGTCGCGATGACGTCCCACTCGTCGGCCCGCGTGAGCACCTGCTGCAGCGTGATGTCAGCGATGGCGTCGGACACGAGGATCTTGTCGCCGGGATCGCCGCCGCAGTCGTCCCAGCCGACGGCGACGTCGCTGAACTCGTCCTTCACCAGCTCGTACCCCCAGGCCCGGAACGCGCCCTCGGTGTACTTCATGATGTTGCCCTTGTGCACCAGGGTGAGCTTCTTGCGGCCGCGCGCGATCGTGTAGTTCAGCGCGGCGCGGATGAGGCGCTTCGAGCCGGTCTCCGAGATCGGCTTGATGCCGAGCCCTGAGTCCTCGCGGATCTCCGCCCACTTGCCGCCGAACTCGGCGAGCATCTCGCGCAGGCGCTTCTGCTCGGGCGAGCCCGCCTCGAACTCGAGCCC
>JBEEGB010000536.1:0-5494 GCA_041166585.1 Acidimicrobiaceae bacterium | reverse complement strand
ACGCTGACGATCTCGCCGGTCATGTAGGACGAGTAGTCGCTGGCGAGGAAGACCATCACGTTCGCCACCTCCCACGGCTCGGCGGCTCGGCCGAAGGCCTCCCTCGACGTGAGGTCCTCGAGGAGCTCGTCGCTCGTGACCCGGGCGAGGTTGGCGTGCATGGCGATGCTCGGCGCCACCGCGTTGACGCGCACCCCGAAGGGTGCGGCCTCGATCGCGGAGCACCGGGTCAGCGCCATCACGCCCGCCTTCGCCGCGGCGTAGTGCGCCTGGCCGGCCTGGGCCCGCCACCCGAGCACCGACGCGTTGTTCACGATCACGCCGTGACCCTGCGCTTGCATGTGGCGCAGCGCGGCCCGCGTGCACCGGAACGTGCCCGTCAGGGTCACGTCGATCACCCGGCTCCACTGCTCGTCCGTCATCGTCACGACCTCGGCCGTCCCGCCGAGCCCTGCGTTGTTGATGAGGACGTCCAGCTCTCCCAGCGCGTCGAGCGTGCCCTCGAACAGCGACACCACCTGCGCCTCATCGGTGACGTCGCACACGATGCCCGGCACGCCGAGCTGCTCGGCCGCCTCCCCGAGACGCCGCTCGTGCGAGTCGCTGATCACGACCTGCGCGCCTTCCTCGACGCATCGCTTGGCCGCGGCGAACCCGATGCCCGTGCCCGCGGCCGCGGTGATCAGGACGGAGCGTCCGCTGAGGAGCCCGTGGCCGTCGACGTACTCAGGTGCGGTCGGGCTGCTCACATTGGTTCCTTGCTCGTCTCGAAGACGTCGCGGAGCTCGAACCGGAACGCTTCGTCCCCCGCCCCGAACCGCAGATCCATCGGGCGGCGAGGCTACTGGACCCTCTTGTATGACTTGACAGCTATATAGCCATGTGCTGATGTTCAGGGGCCATGACCGCTGCCTTCGCCCTGCTCGCCGAGCCGAACCGTCGCCGCATCCTCGATCTGCTGCGCGGCGCCGAGCGCCCCGTCGGCGAGCTCGTCGAGGAGCTGGCCATCAGCCAGCCTGCAGTCTCGAAGCACCTGCGGGTGCTGCGCGAGGCGGGTCTCGTCGAGGTGAGGGCCGACGCGCAGCGGCGGCTCTACCGAATCAACTCGGAGCCCTTGAGGGAGATCGACGTGTGGCTGGAGCCGTACCGGCTCCTGTGGGACGCGCGCCTCGATGATCTCGAGCGGCACCTCGACACCATGCCCGACGACGAACGATGACCTGAGGAGGCACTCATGTACGGAGAGCTCGACCACGTGGACGGCCGCCCGACGTTGCGCTTCACGCGCAAGCTCGCCCATCCTCCGGAGAAGGTGTGGCGCGCGCTCACCGAGCCCGAGCACCTCGCGGTGTGGTTCCCCTCGTCCATCGAAGGTGAGCGCAAGGAGGGCGCCGCGTTGCAATTCGTGTTCCCGCACGGAGAAGGACCGACGATCGAAGGCGAGATGATCACCTACGACCCGCCCTCCGTGCTCGAGTACCGGTGGGGCGACGAGGTGCTGCGGTTCACGCTGGAACCTGCGGACGGCGGCACCCACCTCACGTTCGTGAGCACGTTCGACGACATCGGCAAGGCGGCTCGTGACGCGGCGGGCTGGCACGCCTGCCTCGACGCGCTCGAGTACGACGTCGACGGCGACAAGCCCCCGTGGTCACCCGAGCAGCGCTGGGCCCAGGTGCACCCCCACTACGTCGAGCACCTCCCCCCCGAAGCCTCCACCATCGGCCCCCCGAACCAGTAGCCCATTGTGCGGTGCTGAGTCGGGTTTTTTCCGACTCAGCACCGCACAAACGAACGGGGTTGGGTGGCGGTTGGATGACGCGCTGGTGAATTTGAGATGCTGCGCAGCGTGGGGGAGGCATGGACGCGTCGGTCGGTGCTCAAGGCGCTGGGCGGTGGCGCGGTCGCGGCCGCGTTCATGCCGTCCCTCGCCCGCTCGGCAGCAGCCGCACCGGCAGACTTCGTCTCGGGGCTGCGCGCCAACGTCGACCACATCGTCGTGTTCATGCAGGAGAACCGCAGCTTCGACCACTACTTCGGCCTCTACCCCGGAGCGGACGGCCTGCCCGACTGCGTCGCGCTTCCCGACGGCACCGGGAGCTTCTACGGGCCCTTCCACGAGACGACGCTGTGCGTCCCTGACCAGACCCACGACTTCGCCGCCACCCACGCGCAGTGGAACGGCGGCGCGATGGACGGCTTCGTCAAGGCCGGTGGGCCCCAGACCCTCGGCTACTACACCGGCGAGGACATCGGCTTCTACTGGGCGCTGGCCAGTCGCTTCACGCTGTGCGACCGCTACTTCGGCAGCTTCCTCGGCGGAACGTTCGCCAACCGGCTCTACTCGCACTGCGCCAGCAACGGGTCGACGTCCATCTCGCCCGGCGTGCTCAACAACCCGAACACCGCCAACGACGAGCAGTCCCTCGCGCTGGCCGGCGTGACGACGATCCTCGACCGCCTCGGGCTTCCGGAGGACGGCCCGATGGCGGTGACGTGGAAGTGCTACGGGCTCGGTGGTCCGGCGGGCGGCAGCCGCCCCGACCCGATCGAGAGCGACAACCCGCTCACGTTCTTCCCTCAGTACCAACCCACGGTCCGGCCGCTCACGTTCCAGCGCATCAGCGCGGACCTCACCGAGCTCGAGGCCGACCTCGCGGCGGGCCAGCTCCCCCAGGTGAGCTGGATCATCCCCGAGATCGCGCTCTCCGAGCACCCGCCTGCGCCCATCTCGACCGGGATGGCGTCGGTGGCCGCGACCCTTCAGCTGTTGATGTCGAGCTCGGCGTGGGACCGCACCATCCTGATCTTCAGCTACGACGAGTGCGGTGGGTTCTACGACCACGTGCCTCCCCCGATCAACGAGACGGCGACCGTGGCCGCGGCGAGTCAGGGTGTCGACGCGGGGACCTATGCGTTCGGGCGCGGCGTCCGCGTGCCCGCGATGGTCATCTCGCCGTTCGCGCGACCCGGCGCGATCGTGTCCGACGTCTACGACCACACCTCGGCGCTCGCGCTGATCGAAGCACGCTTCGGGATCGCCCCGCTCACCGCGCTCGACTCCGCCGCCGACCCGTTCACCGCGTGCCTCGACTTCTCGGCGGCGCAACCGCCGGTGTCGATTGCGATGCCGGATCCGACCGCGGGATTCGCCGGATGCCCCGCGATCGTGCCCGGCGCCGCGATCTCGCTCCTCGACGAGGGCGGCTTCCCGATCCCCGCGCCCCAGGCCCGCACGTACACGCCCTCGCCTGCATGCACCGCCGTCGTGAACGCGCCGGCCAGCCCCAGCGCCACGACGGCACCCTCCGCCGCGGCGCTGAGCACCGGTCGCCTGCCGGCCACCGGCTCCGATCTGCCGCTGCCGGCCGTGGCCGCGGCGGCGGCCGCAGCCGCGCTCCTCGCCCGCCGCGCCACGGGCGACTAGCGGTACTGTCCGCGGATGGCACGCATCTCTTTTCCGGAGCGAGGGTTCGGCGAGCACGTCGATTGGGCGCTGCTGCGCCCGGAGATGGGCATGGGGATGGGAGCGCTGTCCGAAGCGGTGTATGGCAACACCAAGCTCGCCCTTCGTGAGCGCGAAGCAGCCCGCTGGACGATCGCGCTCATCAACGACTGCGTCGTGTGCCAGGACACTCGCGCCCGCGACGCGGTCGCGGGCGGCGTGGACGAAGGCTTCTACGGCGAGGTCGCCGACTGGCGTGCCAGCCCGGCGCTCAGCGAGCGCGAGCGGCTCGCAGCCGAGTACGCGGAGCGGTTCGCGCTCGACCACCAGGCGATGGACGATGCGTTCTGGGCGCGGCTGCGCGCCGCCTTTGCCGATGACGAGCTGGCCGACCTCACCATCTGCTGTGGCATGTTCCTCGGCATGGGTCGCGTGCTCGCGGTCATCGGCGTGCGGGCACCCGACGAGCGGATCCTCATCTAGATGAGCGACTCGGGGCGGCTGGCGTTCATCTGCGCGATGCCGATGGAGCTGCGGCCGATCGTGAAGAAGCTGTCGTTGCGCAAGGAGCAGGTCGACGGCGTCACGGTTCACACCGGCTCACTCAACGGTCGCGACGTCGTTGCCATCTTCACCGGGATGGGCACCAAGCTGGCGACGGAGGCGACCGAGGCGTTGCTCGAGGCGATGGACGTCGAGCGCGTTGTCGTCGTCGGCATCACCGGTGCTCTCGAAGACGAGACGCCGATCGGGACGTTGATCCTCCCCGAGGTCGTGGTGCACAGCGAGACGGGTGCCGAGCACCGGCCGGACCCGCTCGGCGGCGGGACACCTCACGGCACGATGTGGACGACCAACGTGCTCCTCACCGACCCGGACGTCCTCGCGGGGCTGCGAGCGAAGGGCGTGGTCTCGCTCGACATGGAGACCGCGGCGATCGCGGACTCGTGCGAGCGGCGCGGCATCCCGTGGTCGGTGTTCCGCGTCATCAGCGATCGCGCCAGCGATGGCAGCGTCGACGAAGAGGTCTTCAAGATGAGCAACCAGGACGGCTCGCCGAACGGCAAGGCGGTGGCGCGCTACTTCCTCCGCCACCCCCACCACATCCCGCGGATGGCCAAGCTGGCCAAGGGGGCGCGGCTGGCGACCGAGGCTGCCGCGGACGCAGCCATCAAGGCGTGCTCGCCCGTCTGACCGTCGAGCCCTCTCAGGTCAAGAGGTTGGCGCGCAGGGCTTCGATGGTCGCGCCTTCGACGCCGACCGTCTCTGCGTAGCGCTCGACCGAGCCATGCTGCTCGCGCAGGTCGGAGAGGAACAGGTGCATGGCCTCGGCGGGCGACGACATGAACGCCGTCGGCTGCGACTCGATCTCGGCGATCTTGTCGGGGTACTCGATCTTGAGCCACGCGATCAGCTTCTCGGTGGCGTTCGTGCTCAGCGCGTAGTCGTGCACGATGGTCTCGTCAGGCACGCCGAGCAGGCTGAGCGTCAAGGCTGCGACGACACCAGTGCGGTCCTTGCCCGCCGCGCAGTGGAACACGAGGGGTACCTCGTCGGGATCGGCCAGCAGCCGCAGCGCGCGCGGGATCGCCTCACGCCCTGAGTCGAGCATCTCGAGGTAGCGGTTGGCGAGGAAGCGCTCGGGCGGACCCGAGATGTCGACCGAGTCGCGCTCCCACGTCGACTGCATCACGGGGAGGTGGTGGTACCCGACGCTGTCGTGGGTGAACCGACCACGCTCCTCGAGCTCGAGCGGGGTGCGGAGGTCGACGACGGTCTTGATCCCGAGCGGGGCGAGGTCCTCGACGGTGAGCCGGTGCACGCCGTCGGCGCGGAACACGGTCCGCCACTTGGTGGTGCGGCCATCCGCCGCCACGTAGCCGCCGAGGTCACGGAAGTTCCAGGCCAGCTCGAACGGCAGGTGCCGGTCGTGCTCGGTGCTCGCGTCGATCGTCATCTTCTGTCACGGTACCGAGGGATCGTGTCCGCCCGGCAAACCCTCCGTGAACGGCCCACCATCAGTAGGGCTTTTGCCCCGTCACCCCCCAG
>JBEEGB010000535.1:0-4575 GCA_041166585.1 Acidimicrobiaceae bacterium | reverse complement strand
GCGACTGCGCACGCGCCGCCGAGTGGGCAGCGGCCGCGTGCTGAGCCGTGCCCGAAAAAGAGTCCGAGGCGCCCCGGGGGTCGGTGGGGCGCCTCGGATACAGAGCAGCGATTTCGGGAGGGAGATGCGCTGCCTCCATGGAACGGAGGTCGAGCCCTCGCCTTGCGGTCAGCCGGAGATTTTCCCGACGAGCGCCGCGAGCAGCCGCCGAGCCTCCGTCGCGATGCCCGGTCCGTCGAGGCCGAGCTGGGCGAGGATCACCTCTGGCTTGCCGTGCGGGATGTACGCCATCGGCGTGCCGAGCACGCGGACCGGTGGGCCTGCGCGGCCGTCGTCCAGCGCGGCGGTGGAGATCGCATCGGCCATCGCTGACCCTGCGCCGCCTTCGCGCACACCGTCCTCGACGGTGATCACGAGTGGATGCCGGCTGGCGTCGGCGATCATGCGCGGGTCGAGCGGCTTCACTGCCCGCACGTCCCAGACCGTGGTGCTGATCCCCTCGGTGGCGAGCTCGTCCGCAACGGCTTCGGCCGCGTCGAGCATCTTGCCCACCGACAAGAGGCACAGGTCGGTGCCCTCCCGGACCTTGCGGGCCTGCAGGCCGTGCCCGACCTCATCCTCGGGGACGTTGCGCGCCGCGGTCTTGGGCCAGCGGATGGCGACCGGACCGTCGACGATGTCGAGCGCGTCGCGGAGCATCTGGCCGAGCTCCTGGTACGACGAGGGCGCGAGGATCGTCATGCCCGGCACCTTCGACAGCAGCGCCATGTCGAGCACGCCGTGGTGCGATGGTCCGTCGTCGCCGGTGATGCCGGCGCGGTCGAGGCAGAACACGACGGGCTGGCGGTGCAGGCCGACGTCGTACATCACCTGGTCGATGGCGCGCGTGAGGAACGTCGCGTAGATCGCGACGACCGGGCGCAGGCCGCCCATGGCCATGCCCGCGGCCGCGGTCACCGCGTGCTGCTCGGCGATTCCGACGTCGATCACGCGACCAGGGAAGCGGTCTTGGAACGGGAGCAGTCCGGTGGAGTCCGGCATCGCGGCGGTGATGGCCACGATCTCGGGACGCTCCTCGCCGGCCTTGATGAGCGCTTCGGTGAACGCGGCGGTGTACGAGCCGGGCTTGGCGTCGCCCATGTCGTGCAGGTGCTTGATCGGGTCGTTCTCCGCGGGCCCGTACCCGCGCCCCTTCTGGGTGAGGACGTGGACGACGATCGGCCCGTCGAACTGCGCGGCGTGCTCGAGCGCATGCTCGATGCCGCGGATGTCGTGGCCGTCGAACGGCCCGGTGTAGCGGACACCGAGGTCCTCGAAGAACGCGCGTGGCTCGAAGTACTCGCGGAGCGCGGCGACCGTGGCTTCGAGGCCCTTGGCCATCTGGTGCCCGACGACCGGCAGCTCGCCGATGAGCCGATCGAGGCGGGCCCGTTGCTTGAGGTACGACGGGTTGACCCGCAGGCGGGCGACGCTGTCGCCGAGCTTCGAGATCGTCGGTGCGTACGAACGGCCGTTGTCGTTCAGGATGATGATCGCCTTGCGCCCGGAGTGGCCGAGGTTGTTGAGGCCTTCGAACGCCATCCCGCCGGTCATCGAGCCGTCGCCGATGATGGCGACCACCCTTCGACCTTCGCCGAGGTCGCTCTCCTGAGCGGTGGCGAGGCCGTGGGCGTAGCTCACGATCGTCGACGCGTGGCTGTTCTCGATCCAGTCGTGCTCGGACTCGTCGCGGCTCGGGTAGCCCGAGAGCCCGCCGGCCTTGCGGAGGTCCGCAAACGCTTCACGCCTGCCGGTGAGGATCTTGTGCACGTAAGCCTGGTGACCCGTATCCCAGAGGATGATGTCTCGAGGCGAGTCGAAGACCCGGTGCACCGCGAGGGTGAGCTCGACGGCGCCCAGGTTCGAGCCCAGGTGACCACTGCCGGCCTGGGTGACCGCATCGACGATGAAGGAGCGGATCTCCGCCGCCAGCTCATCGAGCTGCGGGTAGGACAACCCCCGCAGGTCGCGGGGACCGTTGATCGACTCGAGCATGGTGAAGAGACGGTAGCCCCTGCCTCCCCATCGGAGCCATGCAGACGACAGGTGCGCCGGTCAGGGCTTCAGATGGGTGCGGAACCAGTCGAGGGTGCGCTGCCAGGCGTCGGCCGCCGCCTCAGGGTGGTACGACGGACGTCGATCGCAGTTGAACCCGTGCTCGGCGCCGGGGTAGCGCACGATGTCGTGTTCCACCGGGGCGACGTCGTCGAGGGTGGCCCGCAGCTGCTCGACGTCTTCGCTCGGGATGCCATCGTCCGCGTCCCCGAATAGGCCGAGCCAGGGGGTCTTCAGCTCCGCGCTGCGGTCGATGAGCGGGGGGAACTGCGGGAACCGTCCGGTCACGATCCCGCCTCCGTAGAAGCCGACGGCTGCGCCGAGGGTCCGCTCGGTTGCGATGAGGAACGACACCCGTCCTCCCATGCAGAACCCGACGATGCCGATGGATCTGTCCTCGTAGCCCTCGGCATGAAGGTGCTCGACGGCCGCGTCCACGTCCATGAGGAACGCATCGTCGGTGAGGCCTTCGAAGAGCGGCAGGACCTTGCTGAAGTCGTCGTACGGAGCGGTGCCACCGCCAGCGCGATGGAACAGGGCGGGCGCCACCGCGTGCAGGCCGGCTTCGGCCAGGCGTCGGGTGACGTCCTCGATGTGCTCGTTGACGCCGAACGCCTCCTGGATCACGACGACCGCAGTCTCCGGGCGGTCGTCTGGGCGGGCCTCGAACGCCCGCATCGGGCCGTCGGAGGTGCTGAGGGTCACGTCGCCGGTGTGCATCCCTGGAGCGTAGGTTGGCGCGATGCCCATCGGCGACGAGGCGCGATCCGCGGGGGCGACGACGGTGTCCTCGTGGCGCGGCGCGTTCGCGAAGCAGGTTGCGAAGGTGCTGCGCCGCGATCCCGAGCTCTGCGACACCGCGATCGAGGTGGGCATCGTCGACCGTCAGTGGTTGGAGGAGCCGGGCGACCACCCGCTCAGCACCTCGACGACCCTGGACGTCGTGCAGCGCTTCCTCGAGCGCTCGGTCGAGCGGAAGCCTTCGGCGCTCACCGCCATCGGGCTCAACGCCATCCAGCTGCTGTCCTGGGACCGCGGGGCCGATCCCGCGACCGGCTTGCCTGCTGAGGTCACGATCGTGTTCACCGACCTCGAGGGCTTCACCAAGTTCACCGCCAACGAGGGCGATGAGGCCGCGTCGAAGCTGCTGAACGAGCACCACCGGGTGGTCGGTCCCATCGTGCGGGGCCGCGGTGGCAAGGTCGTCAAGCGCTTGGGCGATGGGCTGCTGCTCTCGTTCCCGTCGCCGGAGGCTGCGGTGCTCGCCGCGCTCGAGCTCGTGCCGGCTGCGCCCGAGCCTCTGCGGATGCGCGCCGGGATGCACTGCGGCGAGGCCGTCGTCACCCGCGACGATGTGATCGGCCATGTGGTGAACGTTGCAGCACGCGTCGCCGAGTCGGCGAAGGGCGGTCAGGTCGCCGTCACCGGCACGGTGCGCGACGCGGTCGGCGGTCTCCCCGGGATCGTGTTCTCTCGGAGCCGGAGGAGAACGTTCAAGGGTGTCGGCGAGGCGATCCCGGTGTGCCGGGTCGAGCTCGCCTGAAGGTCAGGTCGCGGCGCGCAACCGGCGTTGGTCGAACCAGGCCGCGATGCGACCCGCGATCACGTAGCCCGCGGCCAGCGTCGCCAGACCCGCGGCCGCGTCGAGCCAGAAGTGGTTCGCGGTGACAACGATGCAGAACAGCGTCACGAACGGATACGACGCGACGAGGATGCGGGCCCACCGCCTGCGAACGAGCGGGAAGAGCACCAGCGCGCTCCACGTGGCCCATCCGATGTGGAGGCTCGGCATGGCCGCGTACTGGTTCGAGATCTTGCGCAGACCACCGGAGTCGAACGACCAGAAGGTGGGGAACTCGTCCAGCGTGTCGACGAAACCGGTGTGGTCTGCCTGCGCGGCTGCGGGAGGGCCGAAGTCGTCAGGTGACTTGTCGATGAGGCGCGGGGGCATGAGCGAGAACGCGGCGAACCCGATGAGCGCGAGCAGCGTCGTGAGCGCCAGCGTGTTGCGCATGCGCGGGTAGCGGCTCGGGTCGCGCACGAAGAGCCACACGAGGGCGGCGGCGGTGATGACGAAGTGGGCCGTCCCGTAGAACACGTTCCAGACCTGGATGAGCCCATGGGCCGGCAGCCCGAGGTACCAGTCCTGAAGGGTGCGCTCGACGTAGAGCCCGATCGTCCGCTCGAACTGGATGACGTCCAGCGCGTGGCCATAGGCGATGCCGTTGGCGTGCCCGGCCGGGCCACCGGCGGAGCCGAAGCGGTTCCGCACCGTCGAGTAGACGAGGTAGATCCCGACGACGACCAGGATCTCCTTCCAGGCGCGCAGGTTCCCACGGTCGCGAGCGGAGGCGCCGGCCTCCACCTGCTCGTCCATCGGCTTCAAGCGGCGAGGGCCTGGGGTTCCCGCGGGCGTCCCCCGACGGCGAAGGCGGGGGCCCCGAGAAGGCTCACGGCGAGGTTCAACAGGTAGAGCAACAG
>JBEEGB010000534.1:0-7041 GCA_041166585.1 Acidimicrobiaceae bacterium | reverse complement strand
CTCGTGTCCGATGCCGGTGAGCACGGGGATGGGGCAGCGGGCGATGGCCACCGCGATCGCCTCGCTGTCGAACGCGGCGAGGTCGGTTCGGGCGCCGCCGCCCCTCACGACACAGATCACGTCGACGGCGGGGAGCAGCTCGGTCAAGGCGTGGAGCGCGGCGACCACCGATGCCTCGGCCTCGACGCCCTGGACGCGAGCATCGGCGAGCGCCACCTGCCACGCATGGCCGCTGGCCTCGAGCGTGTGCAGGAAGTCCACCGCGGCCGCGCTGCCCTCGCTGGTGATGAGACCCACCCGCAGCGGCACCGGCGCGAGGACGAGCCGGGGCTGCAGGGCCAAGAGCCCTTCGGCTTGCAGTCGCTGCACGAGCAGCTCCCGCGCTTCGGCCAGCCGGCCGAGCGTGTACGCCGTGTCGATCGAGAGCATGCGCAGCGATGCCTGACCGCCTTCCGGCCACCACTGCACCCGCGCCCTGATGCGAACCTGCGTGCCGTCGCTCATCCGCACGGCACCACCGGCGCGGCGCAGCACCGCGTTGACGACGCGCTTGTCCGACTCCCAGAGCGTCACCCGGAGCCGGCATCCGTCACCGACGAGGTCGAAGTACACGTGTCCCGAGCCCGGCCGTTGGAGGTTGGCGATCTCGCCCTGCACCCACACCTCGTCCGGAAATGCACGGGACAGCACCGCACCGATCCCCGCGCTGAGCTCGGCGACCGAGAACGTCGGCTCCTGCTCGAAGAGGGGCGCCTGCTCAGCCATGGTCTGTCACCCTACGGCCGCAAACGCTCGTACCGGGAAGGTGCCCATGCCGCGCACGGGCGCGGGGACGGCGGTGAACGTGAACGGCTCGTCATCGCGGAGCTGCTCGAGCCCGCGCAGGTGCTCGACGATCGGGATGCCTGCTCGCAGCAGCAACGTGTGCGCTGGCCGCGAGCCGTCGGCCATGTCGTCGATGTTCACGGAGTCGATGCCCACGAGCGCGGCACCGGCATCGACGAGAGCGGATGCAGCACGCTCCGTGAGGAACGGCGCGTGCGCGGCGCCGTAGTCGCTCGTGCGCCAGAGCCGGTCCCACCCCGTGTGCACCAGCACGGCCGCTCCGGCGAGCCGCATTCCGTCGAATGAGTCAGCGTCGATCGCTGGTCCGCTCGCTTTGACCACCACCCCGGGCAGCAACGCCAGCGATTCCAGCGCCAGGCCGGCGAGGTCGACGCCATCCGCCCATCGGTGCGCAGGCGCGTCCAGGTACGTGCCCGTGTTCGCGACCATGTCGATGCGCCCGATCTGGAACTCGGTGCCAGGCGAGTAGCGCTCACGCGACGCCTCGCGGGTGAGGTGATCGGTGATCACCGGGCCGGGCAGGCCCGGGTAGGTGATCATCCCGTCCTCCACGACGTGAGACAGGTCGATGAAGCGCGACATGGCCACGAGTCAAACGCGAGACTGCACGCCGTGCACACCGAGATCGGCCCCGGCGTCATCCAGATCGACACGCTCCTCGGCGGGTGGGACAACGTCACCGCCGGCTACCTGGTCGTCGGCCCCGAGCCGGTGCTGGTCGAGACCGGCAGCCAGTCCTCGGTCGAATCGCTCCTCGCCTCGCTGGCCGAGCTGAACGTCGCGCCGGAAGACCTCGCCGGCATCGCGGTCACCCACATCCACCTCGACCATGCAGGCGGCGTCGGCGATGTGGCCAGGGCGTTCCCCAACGCGACGGTCTACGTGCACGAGAAGGGGGCTCGACACCTGGCCGATCCCGCCCGCTTGGTGCGCAGCGCGGCGCTGGTCTACGGCGACCTCCTCGACTCGCTCTACGGCCGGCTCGACCCGACGCCTCAGGAGCGCATCCACGTGCTCGAAGACGGCGAGACGATCACCATCGGCCCGAACCGTTCGCTCACGACGGTGGACTCGCCCGGCCACGCCAAGCACCACCTCGCCCTGCACGACTCCGAGAGCGGCCTGCTGTTCGCGGGCGATGCCGTCGGGGTGCGCCTGCCCGACGCCGGCGTGCTCCGGCCGGCAACCCCGCCGCCTGACTTCGACCTCGACCAGGCCATCACCTCATTGCACCGCTTCGCCGAGCGCCGGCCGACGGGTATCGCCCTGGCGCACTTCGGGTTGGTGCCGGACCCGATGGCGACCCTCGAGGAGGCAGAGGGCATCTTGCGCCGCTGGGCCGAGGTCGCAGAGGCGGCGTGGAAGCAGGGTGCCGACATCGCCGAGGCCCTGCAGGCCGCGTTCGGCGCGGAGCTGGCGGGCGCTGACCCTGCGGCGCGAGAGAAATTGGACACTTTGAACGGAATCCACTCCAACGCGGCCGGGTTCCGCCGATGGTTGGAGCAGCGCTCGAACGACGCGCCCGTCCACCCGCATCCGCACCCGCACTGATCGAGGGTTCCTTCTGAGCCACACCGGAGCGCCTCTCGAAGATGTGCTGCCCCTTCAGGAGCAGCCGACGGTCCTCGCACCGCTGTTCGAGGCCATCGTTCGTCGCGCCAGCGTGGCGGTGGCGGTATGGCGGTCGTTCCCGATCGGCGCGCCGATGCGGCTGGTGTTGGTGAACGATGCGTTCTGCGACCTCACCGGCTACGAGCCGGGCGCGGTCCTCGGCCTGCCGCCGGGCTTCCTCGCCGGCACGATCGCGGCCGACGGCATCCTCGAGCGCTGCACGCCCGCGTTCCTCGCCGGCCACGCGCAGCTCGAGGAGCACGACATCCGCGGCAAGGATGGTGAGCGGACGCGGGTCGAGACCCGCTCCTACCTCGTGCGTGGTCCCGAGCTCGAGGCTGCCTATGCGGTGACCGAGTACCGGGATGTCACTGCGCTGCGGCGTGAGGAAGAGCGATCCGACACCGCCGTCGAGGAGCTGCGACGCAGCGCAGAGTGGGCCCAAGCCCTCGTGCAACGCGGGTCCGATCTGATCTTCATCGTCGACGACTCGGCTCGGATCACCTGGGTGAGCCCGAGTACGACGTTGGTGCTCGGCTACGACCCCGCCGAGCTGCTCGGCGTCAACTGCCTCGAGCTCGCCCACCCCGACGACGCGACCGAGGCAGCGGAGGCGTTCATCCGGGAGGCATCCGGGCTGCCCACGCACACCCCGGTCGTCATCCGCGCCCGTCACAAGGACGAGAGCTACCGGATGATGACCTTCGAAGCCGCCAACCTGCTCGACAACCCCGCGGTCGCCGGCATCGTCATCACCGCCCGAGATGTGACGACGGAGGTGCAGAGCGACGCGCTGCTCGTCGAGGAGGCCGCGCTCCTCGAGTCCGTGGCCACCGGCACACAGCTCGACTCCATCGTGGTCGACATCGCCCGCATGGTCGAGCGCGCCGTGCCCGGCGCGATGTGCTCCGTCGGCGTGATGGACGGCGACGGCGTTGTCCGTCATCCGGCAGCTCCGACGATGTCCAAGGAGCTGGTGGCGTTGCTGGACGCGTCGCCGTCCGACTCCGAGCTCGGCGCCGCGGTGCGAAGGGCCGAAGGTCCGCTGGTGTTCCACCACGTGGTGGACGACCCCCGCTGGGGCGCCATGAGGAGCGCGCTCATCGCCCAGGAGCTGTCGAGCTGCTGGGTGCTCGGCGTCCGAGGATCCCCGACGAGCGAGCTGCTCGGGCTGTTCACGCTGTTCCACCCCGACGACAGGGGTCCGTCCGCCCAAGAGCTCCCGCTGTTGGGCCGTGCCCAGCACCTCGCGGCGATCGCGATGGAACGGGCCCGCTTCGAGTCGCGGCTCGAGCACCAGGCGCTGCACGACAGCCTCACGGGCTTGCCGAACCGCACGCTGCTGCTCGACCGGCTCGAGCACGCGCTCGCGAGGGCCGAGCGGGATGGTCGGGCGGTTGCCGTCCTGTTCATCGACTTGGACAGCTTCAAGGTGGTCAACGACAGCCTCGGGCACGCCGCCGGCGACGAGCTGCTCGGCCACGTGGCGGAACGGTTGGCGGCCGCGGTGCCGGCCACGGACACCGTCGGACGATTCGGCGGCGACGAGTTCGTCGTGCTGTGTGAGGACATCGAAGGCGAGGCCGATGCCGTGCAGATGGCTGAGCGCCTCGCCGCGGCGATGCAACGGCCCTTCGCGCTCGCGGTCGCGGGAGCCGAGGTGGTCGTCAGGTGCTCCATCGGCATCGCGCTGACGGAGGGGCGTGAGGTGAACGCCGACGCTCTCGTGCGCGATGCCGACGCCGCCATGTACCGGGCCAAGGACGAGGGGCGCAACCGGTACGCGCTGTTCGAGCCGCAGCTCCACAGCCGGATGCTCAGCCGCCTCAAGCTCGAGCATGCCCTTCACCATGGGCTGGCTCGGGACGAGCTGCGGGTCGCCTACCAGCCGATCGTCCGCCTTGCCGACGGGCGCATCGTCGGCGTCGAAGCACTGGTGCGGTGGGAACGGCCGGGTCACGGCCTCGTGGGCGCGGTCGACTTCGTGCCGGTCGCCGAGGAGACAGGCCTGATCGTCGCCATGGGAGCGTGGGTGCTCCGCGCCGCGTGCGAGCAGATCGTCGCGTGGGATGCCGTCGTCGACCCGCTGAACCTCTCCGTGAACCTCTCGGCCCGCCAGCTCGCCGATCCGTCGCTGGTCGCCACGGTGGAGCGCACGTTGGCGGAGACGGGCCTGGCACCGTCGCGGCTCTGCCTCGAGGTGACCGAGAGCGCGCTCGCATCCGACGCCGACACGGCGGTCGTCGCGCTCGCCGCACTCAAGGAGCTCGGCGTGCGACTGGCGATCGACGACTTCGGCACCGGCTACGCCACGCTCGACTACGTGCGCCGGTTCTCGATGGCCGACGAGCTCAAGATCGACCGTTCGTTCGTCGCCGGGCTCACCGACATCCACGTACCCGACGCGGCGATCGTGTCCGCGTCGATCGTGCTGGCCAACGCTCTCGGCTTCGACACCGTGGCCGAAGGCGTCGAGAGCCCCGAGCAGCTCGCGGTGCTGCGCCGCCTCGGCTGCCAGTACGCGCAGGGCTACTGGTTCAGCCGGCCCGTCCCCGCCGACGAGCTCACCCCCCTTCTGCCGCACTGACCCGCACGTCCGCAGAGCGCGGAGGGCGACCGGTAGGTTCCCGGCGTGCGGTTGGTCCCCGATCGGTTCGACGTGCGGGGTGGCACCGAAGGGACGGCCCGCTGGAACGGTGAGGCGACGGTGCGGGTCGGCCCCCTCGAGGTCGAGGTGTGGGGCTCCGAGGACGAGTGGTCGTGGACGCTGGCCAACCGGGGTGACGCGTCGGTCGCGGTCGACGCGGTCGCGCTCGTGCACCGTGTGGTCGAGGCCGGCCCGCCGCTGCGCATGTTCCGCAACGGCTACCAGTCGTGGTCGCCGACGGGCATGGCCACCTTCGGCGCCGACCGCGATCCCTCCCTCGCCTCTGGTGCTCCCGCGCTGGCGATCGGCATGCACCACGCCGACCAGTCGCCGGCGGCAGCCGGCGAGCTGCGGTCCGAGCTGTTCACCGTGCTCACCGACTCGTCGGGCGATCCGCCTGTCGTGCTCGGCTTCGCCGGAGGCTGGGAGCACGACGGCACGTTCCGCCTGCGCGACGGCGACGACGGTCCCGAGCTCTGGGTCGAGGCCCACCTCGGCGGCGCGGTCTTGGGCCCGGGCGAGCAACGGTCGTTGCACTCGTGCGCGGTCGTCTCGGCACCGAACCCGTTCGCGGCACTCGACGGCTGGGCGGGCCGCTTCCCCGCGCTCGGCGCTCGCACCACGGCGCCCTACCAGGTGGGTTGGTGCTCGTGGTACCACTACTTCCACGACGTGTGCGAGGCCGACGTCCGCCACAACCTCGCGCTCGGCGACGAGTGGCCGTTCACGGTGTTCCAGGTGGACGACGGGTACCAGTCGGCGATCGGCGACTGGCTGAGCACGAACGAACGCTTCCCGTCGCCGCTCCCCGATCTCGCGTCGGCGATCGCCGCGCACGGCCGGACGCCTGGCATCTGGATCGCCCCGTTCGTCGCGGCACCCGGCAGTGTCGTCGCACAACAGCACCCGGACTGGTTCGCCCGATGGCCCGCGAACGGCAAGCCACTCCTCGGCGCGTTCAACCCGGCGTGGGGCGGCGCCGTCCACACGCTCGACACGACGAACGCCGAGGTGCTCGACCACCTCGAGCAGCTGGGGCGCGACCTCGTGGCAGCCGGCTTCCCGTACTTGAAGCTCGACTTCACCTACGCGCCGCACCTCGCCGGCACCTACGCCGATCCGTCTCGCACTCCGGCGCAACGGGTGCGCGCCGGCTACGACGCCATCCGTCGCGGCGCCGGTGACGCCGCGTTCCTCCTCGGCTGTGGCGCACCCCTCGGTCCGTGCATCGGTGCCGTCGACGGCATGCGCATCGGCGCCGACGTCGCACCGTGGTGGGACGTGCAAGGCGGCCAGTGGCGGCCCGCGGGCTACGAGGAGGGCCAACCCGCCACGGTGAACGCCTGGCGCAACACGCTGACGCGCTCGTTCCTCCACCGCCGCTTGTGGCTCAACGATCCCGACTGCCTGATGCTGCGAACCTCGCACACCCAGCTGCATCCCGACGCGGCGCGCGCCTGGGCACTCGCCGTCGGAGTGAGCGGGGGCATGGCGTTGGTCTCCGATGACCTCGCGCTCCTCGATGGTGACGCGCACGCGCTGCTCGACGAGGTGCTCGAGCTCGGTCGGGCCAGCGACGCCGAGGCGCGAGCCGGCTCGCCGGCCCGCTGCGACGACCTACTCGACTCCGCGACCCCTGGACGCCTGTCGGCCGCCGGAGTGACGCTCGCCGGCGACCCCGACATGGGCATCGCAGTGCTCGAGCAGCACCTTCTCTAGCCGTTCCGAGCAGTACGGCACGCGGACGCTACGGGACCTGCTCCACGTCAGCCCGCACGAGCGTGTGGTAGAGGTCGGCGTAGAGACCGTCGGTCGCGAGGAGCTCGTCGTGGCGGCCCCGCTGGACGATGCGGCCCTCGTCGACGACGAGGATCAGGTCGGCATCGCGCACGGTGGAGAGGCGGTGCGCGATCACGAGCGACGTACGACCGGAGAGC
>JBEEGB010000533.1:0-4257 GCA_041166585.1 Acidimicrobiaceae bacterium | reverse complement strand
CGAAGCCGACCCTGGGCTCGCGACCGTCGACGGCCGTGTGGCGAAGCGGACGGACGTCGACGCGCTGCTGGCGAGGTGGGCGGCGACCGTGACCGCCGAGGCCGGGCAGACGCTGCTCCAGTCGGCGCGCGTGCCCGCCGGTGTGATCCAGGACGCCGGCGACCTCATGGACGACCCGCAGCTCATCGCACGCGCCCTGTGGCACACGTGCGACCACGGCGTGTTCGGCGAGCGCCCCTACGACCGGTTCCCAGCGCTGTGGAGCGCCATGAGCCTGGCTCCCTACGCGCCACCTCCGAGCTATGTCGGCGAGCACAACTTCGAGGTCTACGTCGAGCTCGCCGGCTTCGACGAGGTCGAGGTCGCCGAGGGAATGGGCGACGGCCTCTTCAGCTAGCGGGATCGACGAGCGAGGCGAGCTCGTCGGCTTCGGTGTGCGCTTCGACCGCGGCTCGACGGGCCTCGGCCGCCCGCGCCTCGGCGACGTCCGCGTCGTGATCGAGCCGTGCCGCGCGCTTGGCTGCACGCTCCGCTTCGGCCGCGCGCTGCGCGCGTGCCTTTGCCGCGGCGCGCGCTGCCTCGACCTTGGCTCGCTCCTCGGCCGCAGCCTCCTTCGTCTGCTTGGCAGCCTTCTTCGGTGCTGGCTTCGGCGCCACCGCACCCACGGCTCCCGCTCCGAAGTCGAAGCCGGAGCTGGCGTATGCCTTGTCGAGCGTGCCTCGTCGCAGGTGCGACGCCACATCGTCATCCACGACCGCGGCGTGGAGCGTGTCGAGCACCTGCTGGCGCACCGCGCCGCCCGTGGGAAGCTCCGCGTCCCGGAGCGCGGTCATGGCCGCTTCGGCGGCGGCGTCGCGTGCGGCGCGCTCAGCGCGCGTGGCGTCGACGATGGCCGGACGGTCGCCCGCCGCGGTGGCGTCGTGCAGGTGACGCCCCGCGTCGAGCACGGTAGCCACGACGTCTGGCGAGTCGACCGCGATCCGGTTCAGCGCCCATGCGGCGTTCGCTGGGCGTCGAAGGCTGCGCACCGCGGCCGCAGCATCGGAGTCACCCGCGCGGCGAAGCTCCTTTGCCAGCCGTTCGCGCGCGGTGGTGAATTCGTCGAGCGGAAGCCGGTAGAGCTCGACCGCCGGGTCGTCAGGCATCGTCTCTCGCCGGCTGCTCCGTCACCGGTGCCTTCCTAGCAGCGCCCGGGATCAACCGGCGTGCGATGCCGCTCTCCGACGACCTCGAAGAACGCCGCAACGCGCTACGTTCGCGACAAGAGCGACCAGACCGGAGGGCCGAGCCGTGGACGGACCGATCGTCGTGGGTACGGATGGGTCGGAGACGGCGACCAACGCCGTGATGGAGGCGGTTCGGCTGTCGGCTGCGCTCGACCGTCCGCTCCACATCGTGAGCGCGTACAAGCCTCTCCACCCACCGGGTGGCATGCCGAGCGAGTTCCAGGGCTCGATTGCTCCCTCGAGCGTCGTCCAGTCCGTGCTGGAGGACGCCTCGGCCAGGGCTCGCGTGGCCGGCGTGAAGGCCGAGACGCACCCGCGCGTCGGCGACGCGGCCGACGTGCTGCTCGACCTCGCGGAGGAGCTCGACGCCGGCCTGCTGGTGGTCGGCAACAAGGGCATCGGATCGATGAGGCGTTACGTCCTGGGCAACGTGCCGAGCAAGGTGGTGCACCACGCACCGTGCTCCACCTACGTCGTCCACACGACCTGACGCGGCACTAGCGTCGAGCGAAGTGCCGGCCCCGGTGCCGGTGCCGCAGCCGGTGACTCGCGACGAGCGCGAGGGAACCGAGGAGCAGCAGCGCAAGATCACGTTGCAGCAGCGGCACGAAGTCGGATCCGGTGCGGGCGAGCGGCCCGGTCGCTTCGGCCGGGCTCCGGGTCACCGAGGTGTCTTCGACCACGTCGCCGGTGGTGGTCGGGGTGCTGCCCGGCGATCCCGTTGGGGTCCCACCGCCGGGCTCGGCGGTCGGCCCACCGCCTCCACCTCCGGGCTCGGGGGGCGGCGCGGCGATCGGCGCGAACGACAGCGTGACGCTGGCTGCTTCGATGGTCGAACCGATGAACGCGACGGCCAAGGAGCACGCGTCCGGTGCCGACGCGCAGTCGAACGTCGTCTCCACCGGCGCATCGGGTGCAGCCGTGCTGAACGCGGCGGCCGCGGGCGGGGTGATGCCACTCACGGGCTCAGCGGGGGCCGGCGGCACGGGCGATACGGCATAGAACGTCAAGATGCGCTTGACGTGGTAGTCGCCTTGCAGGTGGCCGTTGTCGTCGACGTTCCCCGACTGCAATGCCGAGACGTCGCACCCGGACGCGTCGATGGCGCCGACCTTGCACTGCACGATGACGACGTTCGCGCCCGGCGCGAACCCGTCAGCGGTCACGGCCACGACTTGGTCGTCAACCAGGCCCGTCGACGGGGTCACCGTGGCGGTCGGCGGCGGGAACGGCGGTGCGCTCGGATCGAAGCTGATCGGTGTCTCGGCGGTGGCGGTGTAGTCGAAGCCGTCGATGACGCTCACGACGCATGCCGTGATCGCGCAGTCGATCGGGAGAGGTTGACCGGTCGCGGGGTCGAACGCCTCCAACATGCGCCTCACCTGGGTGGTGGACGCGAACGAGCCGTCGGCGTGCACCTCGGCCTGGCGGTAGATGGTGAAGGAGCAGTGGCCCTGGTTGAGGCTGAAGCCCGCTTCGCATTGCGTGATCACCACCTGGTTGTGGGGCGTGAAGCCCGAGCCGGCTACCGCGATGACCTGGCGGTCGGCGAGGCCCTGGTGGGGTGTGGCAGTGATCGTGGGTGGAGGCGGGAGGGGGACGGAGTCGTCGAAGCCGAGCGCGGCCTTGCCCACCGGGCCTCCGGACGCCTGAGCGGTGATGACGCACGCGCCGGGGGCCGAAGCGCAGTCGAGGCGCGTGCCGTGCACGTAGACCGCGCGTCGAACCGTGATGCCGACGGCGACCGCACCGGTTGGGTCAGCCTGGCTGTAGCCACCTCCGGGTCCTGGGAAGCAGTCGTTGATGGCGCTGGCCGCGCACTGCACGACCTGGACGCCCTCGCCGGGGATGAAGCCGGTGGCTGTGACCGCCACCTGCTGGAGATCGACCAACCCGGTGTCAGGGTTGACGTCGACGGTCGGAGGCGGTGCCGGAGGCGCGTTCGGGTCGAACGTGATGGCCATCCCGCTCCCGCTCGCGATGTCGTTGATGTCGGCCATGCCGATGATGCACGGCGATGTCGCCGTGACGCAGTCGACGGTTCCGCTGGCGGTCGTGATCGTGCGCTTCGCGCGCAGCACGATCGTCGCCGCGCCGGATGCGTCCGTGTTCGTCGTGCGGCTGGTCGAGAGGTCGCAGTCGCTGGTGCTCCGAGACGTGCCGACGGCGGCCGAGCACTCCGCCGCCCCCACAGTGACGTTGGGTCCGAAGCCCGAGCCGGTTGCCGTGACCGCCTGGCCGTCGGCCAGACCGGTGGTCGGATCGACCGTCACCGCCACCGCGGCTGCTGCACTCGGCGCCGCGGCCACCGAGAACACGAGCGGCACCCCCAACACCGCCAGCATGACGGCTGCCCGTGCTCTCTTCATGGTCCCCCCCGATCGCTGGCCAAACTGTACGGCGCCGGGGGGTTCAGCGCTTCGAAATGTCAGCCAGCCCCAGCGGGGATGTCCGGACCGACGACCACCACGACCTGTGCGCCCGCGGTGTCCCCGACCTCAGCTGGTGGCGGGGTGGGCATCGGGACCACTGCGGCCACGGGTATGGCGAGGAGGCTGGCCACGATCGCGGCGTCGGCTTGATAGCCGGGCACGAAGTACACGGCAGAGACGGTGACCACCTTGGCGGCGTCTCGAGGGGGTAGCGCCGTGAACCCGCCGGCCGCGACGGTCGCCGCGGCCGCCTTCGAGATCGTCTTCTTCGGGTCGACGCCGTTGAGCACGAGCACGCTGACGGCAGCCGGGGTGTGCGGCGCGGCGACGGGTGTGGTGACGGGCGCCGAGGGACGGGTCGTGGTGGTGGTCGCGGCGGTGGCGACCGGGCTCTTGGGTCTGCTCGACACGTTGGCCAGGATCGCGGCGCCGACGAGGACGCCGGCGATCACCACCAGCGCGCCGCGGAGCGCGGCGGCATCAGGACCGGACTTCGGGATCGAGCGGCGACCAGCCATCAGCTCCCAACCGTAATAGGGCTTCGCGGGTGAACGGGACCACAGCTGGCTATTTCTGGCCCACCGGTCTGGGGTCGTAGC
>JBEEGB010000532.1:0-5071 GCA_041166585.1 Acidimicrobiaceae bacterium | reverse complement strand
CCCTGCAAGTCGAGCCGGGATGGATCGCGTCCTTGGCCGGCGATCGCCTCTCGCGCGGCCGCGGTGGCATCCAGCAGGCCGGCTTCGTGGGTCTCGGCCTCGACGTAGGTGCGTGCCGCCTCTCGCGCAGCTGAGTCGGTCGCCATCTTTGCGTCGATGACCGCCCACGCATTCGCGACGAGCAGCGCGCCGACGACGAAGAGGAGCACACCGAACGGCAGGGCCTCGACGCCCGCGACCTGGCCATGCTCATCGCGCCAGTCGAGCCGACCGCAGCTCATCGCAGCGCCTCCACGCGGACGGTGACCGTCCTGTCGATCGTGTCGAAGCCGACGGCCTTGGCCAGGGTCGTGGACAACACCCTCGGGTTCCGGACGACGACTCGGAGCTTGATGACGTCGGGGTCGTCCAGGTCCCATGAGAACGTTGCTGTCTGGCCGTAGCGACCGAGCAGGCCGCGGGCGTGCTCCTCGGCGGCACCCAATTGCTCAGGTGTCGCTGGTTGACTCGCCGAGGTCGCGACCTGGCGAGCGGCGTCGTAGGTGGCCGAGGTCACCACCGACGTGGCGTACAGGTTGAACAGAAGCTGCACGGCAAAGAGAAGGAATCCGAGGAAGAAGAGGATGCCGAAGCTGGTGCCGAACAGCCCCGCGCCTCTGTCGCTTCGTGCGCGGTCAGGGACCGCCATCGCCGCCGATCTGATCCACCGTGAGGCTGGCCTTGCTGCCGGAGCTGTCGAGCACACCGCGGAAGATGACGTACGCGGCAACGCCGAGGAACGCGACGATGAGCACCGCTATGGCCGTGGAAATCACCCCTTCGCCGCGCTCGTCGCCGGCGAAGCGGCGCGTGATGCGGTGCGCTGCCGATCGACTCAGTACGTACGCGAGGAGCAGGACGTCGCCCACCATGTTGCTTTCCTCCTAGGTCTCGGTGAAGAGGCGCATGGCCTCGATGAAGGGGATGGAGAGGAAGATGACGCCGGGCAGCAAGGTGGCAACGGTGACCGGGATCCACACCTCTTGGCCCCGGCGCTCGACCACCTCTACGAGCTGCCGGTGGACGTCACGGCGAATGCTGCGCGCCTCTTGGCTGATGAGGCGGCCGAGGTCACCCGCCTCGCGGTTGAGGGAGAGGACGGAGACGAGCCGGTCGAGGCCATCCACACGTGCCAGCGCGGCCCATTCGCGGAGAGCATCGACCTCGGAGAGGCCCTGTCGGATCCGACCGGAGACACGAGCGAGGTCGCGCCCGCAGCTCCCCTTGCCTCGTGCCGCGAGGCGGTTGAGCGCGGCGCCGAGCGAGTAGCCGGCCGAGAGCAACATCCCGAGCTGCTCCGCGAGAACGGGAAGCTCGAGGAACAGCCGCTGCTGCCATCGCGCGGACTGGCGTGCGAGCTGCTGCTCGACGAGCAGGAAGGCCAGCAGCGGCACACCGAACACCAACAGCAGGCCGACGACGGCGGGCACGCCGAGCCCGACGGCCGCGAGCGCTCCGATCCCGAGCCCGGCGACGCTCCATCCGAGCTGCCGAACTCGAAAGGCCGTCGCGTCGAGAGGCGAGTGCACTCGGGCCAAGCGGGTCGCGAGATCCTCGTCCACGCCGAACACCGACGCGACGCGCGAGCCGATCTCGCTCGACAGAGGACCGATGACCTCGCGGAACGAGGCCGCCGAGAAGACGCCGGCGCGGCCGGCGATGGCGCTGCCTCCGGGGCTGTACGGCCGCAGGCGGTCGGCCAGGCGCGGACGGCTGAACCAGCGCAGCCGCGAGAGGAGCAGTGCCGCGCCGATCCAGAGCGGGATCCCCGAGAGCAGCGCCAGCCTCATTGCGAGAAGACCCGCTGTTCCTCGGGAAGCTTCATGAGGCGACCGGCCCACAACCAGCACGCGACGACGAGGCCGATGCCGACGACGACGAGGACCTGTCCGGTCGGCGTCTGGTAGGCGTCGCGGCCGGTGCCGACCGACATCCCGGCCAGGGCCATGCCCATCGGGACGAGGAGCACGAAGCGACGGGCGAAGCGCACGCCTGCTTGCTTGGCGCGTGCGTCTTTGCGGCCTTGGGTATCGAGGATCCTGTCGTCGATGAGCGCCGCGAGACGACGGTCGAGATCTGATCCGCCCAGATCGTGTGCGATCAGCAGCGTCTCGCATGTCGCGTCGGCCGTGGGGTCTGCCAACCTCGCCTTGAGCACGGCGATCGTGCGCTCGAAGTCCGTTGAGATGAGCCATTCGCGTCGAGCGGCCTCGAACGCCGGCTGGAGCTCGTCAGGCCCCCTCCGGCCGACATCCAGCAGCGCTTGGGGGATGGACCGTCCCAGCGAGCTGGTCTGGATGCGGATCTCCTCGATCAGTCGCGGCCACGAATCCTGTGCGGCGCTGCGTCGGGCCGCGCGCCGCGTTCGATACGAGGCCAGCGGGAACGTTGCGGCAAACGCACCGGCAACGACTGCAGGCACGATCCCCCCGAACATCGCGTAGGCGACGGCCGCGCCGACCACGAACAGGGCAGCCATCACCCCTGCGAACTCGCCGAGCTCGACGTCTTCGAGGCCGGCCTGCACGAGCCAGTCGCGACGTCTGTTGCGCACAGGCCGAGCGACCGAGCGGGAAGGCCCCATCCGCAGCCCGGTCCACCCCATCGCCAGGGACGTGAAGAGCAGGTAGACGCCGAGGGCTGCGACCAACGCGACAGCGACGCCCGTCATCGCGCTGATCCTCCGAGCGACGCGACGGAGTGGTCTGGGTCGAGCAGCGAACGGGTGTCGAAGCCGGCCTCCCGCAACATCCGACCGGCGCGGACGGGCAAGTTGCCGACCCACTGGAGGGGCAGGTCGTGGCGGGACCGCGCGAAGAGCTCGGTGACCGTGAACTGTGTCGACTCCGGTCCGGTGGCGAGCTCCTCGACGGCCACGATCTCGGTGACCCGAACCCCGTGACGCGTTCGTGCGCAGTGCACGACGAGATCGATGGCCTCGGACACCAGGGTGTTTAACGCCGACATCGGCAGGTCGTTCGACGTGTCCGCGAGCTGGGAGATGAACCGAAGCCGTGTAAGCGCTTGGCGGGCCGATCCTGCGTGAATCGTGGTGAAGCCCTTGACGCCGGACGAGAGGGTGAGGAGCAGCGGCAACGCTTCGCGGTCACGGACCTCGCCCACGATGGCGACGTCGGGCGCCATGCGGAGGAAGCCGGCCACCAACCGACGCAGGTCGACGGCGGGCCGGTCGAGACGCGCGGGACGGGTCTGCATCGACGCGACGTTCGGGAGCGGGATGTCGGCCTCGAACACCTCCTCGGCGACGACGACGCGAAGGGCGGGATCGAGCTCAGCCGCCAGGCAGGACAGCATCGTCGTCTTGCCCGAGCCGGGCGCACCCGCGACGACGATGGAGAGCCGACCGCGCACGCAGGCCCGAAGGAAGTCTGCTGCCTGACGCGAGAGCATCTCGCGGTCGACCAGCTCATCGAGGGTGCGGAAGGCAACACCGGTGAACTTGCGGATGTTCACCATCACGTGACCGCCCCGGCTGACGTCGGAGTGGACGATGTGAAGGCGAGCGCCGTCATCGAGCTGCGCGTCCTGGAGCCCCTCCGTGGAGTCGAGCTTGCGGTGCGCAGTCGCGGCGTCGTCGAGGATCTTCGTGAGAGTGCGGACCACGTGCTCGTCGTCGTGGAAGACCTCCGAGTGGTACCCGCTGGTACCTCGGTGGCGCTTCACGAAGATCTGGTCGGGCGCGTTGACCATGATCTCCCAGACGTCGGGGTCGTCCAGGAGCGGCTCGAGTGGGCCGTAGCCCGTCAGGTTCCGGAATGCCCGCTCGGCGACCACGTCGGGTTCGGACAGGTCGAAGTCCCGCGTGCCGCGCTTGAAGTCTCCGGTCCAGCGAGCCACCTCATCGTCGATGAGCCCACGGAGCTTCGGAGAGCCATCGCCGCTGGCCATGTCCAGCGAGATGTCCTTCGCTCGCTCCTGGACGGCGCGCTCGATCTCCGCGAGCGGCGAGACGATCATCGGTCCTCTGCACCGTCGTGCCAGGCGCCCAGCGAGCCGGGCACCACCGCCACGGGCTCAGCAATCGACGGGAACGCGGCGCCGTTCGCCGCTGCGTCGCTCGGGGACCGGTCGAGGAGCGCGGACGCCGCCCCCGCCAACGTCGTCGCAAGGGCGGAGGGGAGCCGAGCCCCATCGCGGACCAGGTCGTCGATGCGGCGACGCTCAGGCAGGTACACCGGTGCACAGACGGGAGCGCCGGCACCGGTGATCGGCCTGGTGAGGTGGGCCAGTGCCGCGGTGAGCTCCGCACGAGGACGAGGGTTGCGCGGGGCCCGGTTCACGACCGGAAGGATGCGGGAGGCATCCACGCCGAAGCCGACGGTGGTTGCGATCAGCCGGACGAGCCGGTGGATCCCCTTCGGACCGGGCAGCCCGAGCAGCATCACGACGTCTGACTGGCTGATCGACGTGCGGGCGAGGAGGTTTCGCTCCTCGACGTCGATCGAACCGCACTCGGCCTCTCCCTCGAGATCGGGGCTCACGTCGGCGACGACCACCTTGAAGCTGCGCCGGAGGCTGTCGAGGGTGATCTCGAACGCGCGCCTGCGGATCGTGATCCAGTCGCGGTGACGGCGGAGCCCCAGCAGGAGGTGGTAGTGCCGGTCCGGGACGGCGAACGTGAGGGACCGGATCTCCTGTGTCGTCGGGACTCCCGATCGGTGTGCGTCCACGAGCTCTTGCAACGCAGGGACGACGTCGCCCGCGTCATGGAGCATGGCTTGGTCCGCGTCGAGCGCGAGATCGGCGAGCAGCACAGAGCCGCCGTGGCGAACGTCGGCGCCGAGGCCCTGCGCCAGTGCCATCGCTGCGGTCGACGCGCCGGTACCGCCCGGTCCGGTCACGGTGATCAGCCGGCCTCGCCAGCCGCTGCCAGCCGCGGGGGCCGGCTCACCGACGCCGACCGAGTCACCCCTGCCGATCACGGTCGCACACGAGGTGAGCGCGTCGAGCAGCTGTGCGCGGGTGAAGTCGGCAAGGAGCAGAGCCGACGCCCCGAGCGCCGACCAGTCGC
>JBEEGB010000531.1:0-6962 GCA_041166585.1 Acidimicrobiaceae bacterium | reverse complement strand
CCGAGTTCGCCGACGACCCCGAGTGGTCGACCGACATCCGGACCTCCTACGAGATCGAGACCACGTGGCAGGAGATGGCCGAGAACGGCGTCGACTCAGCGCACTTCCGGTACGTGCACAACACCGCGACCGTCCCCGAGCTGCAGTCGTACGAGACCGGGTTCCCCGAATCGGAGATGCGCTCGAGCCAGAAGTTCCCGACACCCCGCGGGGTGATGGAAGGTCGCATCGACACCCACTCGTGGGGGCCGGGCATCTCGCTGGTCGAGTTCAACGGCATCGTCGACACGCTCAACCTCGCGGTGACCACGCCCATCGAGCGCGACAAGTGCATCATCCGGATGAACTTCCGCTTCAAGACGATGGGCGATCTCGAGACGACGCAAGGCGTCGGCAAGGCGTTCGTGCACGAGGTGCACAAGCAGGTGCTCGAGGACAAGCCGATCTGGGAGCACAAGGCCCATCTCGTCCGCCCCGCGCTGGCAGACACGGACGGGCCGTTCATGAAGTTCCGACGCTGGTGTGCGCAGTTCTACGCCGAACCCGTCGGCGACGAGCGGGCGGTGTACCCGCCGCCGTACTGGGCCGATCGCCTTGACGACGCGCCTCGCAAGGCGACCGCGTCCGCTCGTCTGGGCGACTAGCGCGGACGCGGCATGAGCTGGAGGTCGCCGGCCTGCATGCCTCCGTCGATCACGAACTCAGTACCGGTGCAGTACGCGCTCTCGTCCGAGGCCAGGAACAGGACGAGGTTGGCGATGTCGTCGACCGTGCCGATCCGGCCGGCCGGCAGCTTGCGGTAGTAGTCGCTCTCGCCGTCGTCGCCGACCGCCTTCACCATCTCGGTGAGCACGCCGCCCGGGTGCACCGAGTTGACGCGGATGCCGTCGCGCCCGAGCTCCAGCGCGGCGACCTTCGTGAGCCCGCGCACGCCGAACTTGGAAGAGGTGTAGTCGGCGGCGAAGGGCACGCCCCACATCCCGGCGGTCGAGGAGATGTTGACGATCGACCCACCGCCGCTGACCCGCAGCGCGGCCGCGCCGGACTTGATGCCGAGAAAGGCACCGATCAAGTTGATCGACAGCACCCTCGTGAAGTGCTCCACGGTCGACTTCTCGATCGGGGTGAAGGCGCCGAGGATGCCGGCGTTGTTCACGAGGACGTGCATGCCGCCGAAGGTGTCGACGGTCGCGGTGACCGCCGCGACCCAGTCGTCCTCGTTGGTGACGTCGAGGTGGACGTACTGCGCCGCGTCGCCGAGCTCCTTCGCCACCGCTTCGCCCTCGGCGTCGAGCACGTCCGCGATGACCACCTTGGCGCCTTCTTCGACGAAGCGCCGCGCGTGCGCCTCACCTTGACCGCGCGCCGCACCGGAGATCAGCGCCACCTTGCCGTCGAGCCGTCCCATGGCGCTAGGGCTTGTCGCTGCCGAGGACCCACATGGCGAAGAACTGCGACCCGCCGCCGTAGGCGTGCCCGAGGGCACGGCGCACGTTGTCGACCTGGTGCTCTCCGGCCTGTCCCCGCACCTGCATCGCGGCCTCGCCGAAGCGCAGCATGCCCGAAGCGCCGATGGGGTTTGACGACAGCACGCCACCCGACATGTTCACCGGCAGGTCGCCGTCAAGCTGCGTCGCGCCCTCCTCGACCATCTTCCAACCGGTGCCCCGCTCAGCGAACAGCAGGTTCTCGAGCCACATGGGCTCGAACCAGGAGAACGGCACGTACATCTCGACCGCGTCGATCTCGCGACGGGGGTCGGTGATGCCGGCCTGGCGGTAGACGTCAGCGGCGCAGTCCGAGCCACCGCGGGGCAGCACCGGGTCACGATCAGCCGACATCGTCGGCTCGGACCTCATGCCCGTCCCGTGGATCCAGGCCGGCGCCCGGGGACCGGACAGCGCGTCCTCGGCGGCGAGCACGATGGCGCAGGCACCGTCGGAGGACGGGCACGTCTCCGCGTAGCGGACCGGGTCCCAGAGCATCATCGACTGCTCGATCGACTCGAACGTGATGTCAGGGTCGTGGACGTGGGCGTAGGGGTTCTTGAGCGCGTTGAGCCTGTCCTTCAACGCCACCAGGATCCCGATGTGATCGGGCGCACCCGAGCGGCGCATGTACGAGCGGATGTGCGGCGCGAAGTACCCACCGGCACCCGCGTGCATCGGAGGCTGGAACGGGATGGGCATCGACAGCGCCCACATGGCCTCGGACTCCGACTGCTTCTCGAACGCAACCGTGAGGACCCGCTTGTGGACGCCGGCCTGCACGAGCTGCGCGGCCACGATCGCGGTCGACCCGCCCACCGAGCCGGCGGTGTGGACGCGGAAGAGCGGCTTGCCCGTCGCCGCCAGCGCGTCTGCCAGGTAGAGCTCGGGCATCATCACGCCTTCGAAGAAGTCAGGCGCCTTGCCGACGACGATGGCGTCAATGTCGGCCCATGTGAGCTCGGCGTCGACGAGCGCCCGGTCGGTGGCCTCACGCAGGAGCCCAGCCATCGACACGTCGCCTCGTGTCGCCTGGTGCTTCGTCTGTCCGACCCCGATGACGGCAACCCTCTCCTTGGCCATCAGCCCTCCCCCTCCAAGACGCACACGAGGTTCTGCTGCAAGCACGCACCCGACGTCGCGTGTGCGACGCCCCGGTCGGCTGTGCCGTCCATGATCCGCTGCGCCACCTCACCGAAGCGCACGAGCCCGGCTGCCATCATCGGGTTGGCGCACAGCGCGCCGCCCGACGGGTTGATGGTCGTGTCGTCGCCCAGCCCCAGCGCTGCGCGCAGGATCAGCTCCTGGTGGCTGAACGGCGCGTGCAGCTCGGCGACGTCCACAGAGCCCTTGCTCACGCCGGCCTTCTCCGCCGCCAACGCGGTCGACGGTGACTCGGTGAGGTCGCGCAAGCCGAGCACGGCGGACTCGACGCGGTGGTCGATGCCACGGATCCACGCGGGCCGGTCGTTGACGGACCGGGCCACGTCGCCTGCCGCGAGCACGACGGCAGCGACGCCATCGGTGATCGGTGGGCAGTCGTCGCGCCGCAACGGGTCGACGAACATCGGCTCGGCGATGACGTCGCTGGAGCTCTTGTCCCACTTGAGCTGCGCGTACGGGTTGTCGAGGGCCGACTTGCGGCTGCGGGCCACCACCTCGGCCATGTCGGCCTCCGTGGCCTTGCCCGACTCGAGCAGGGCCCGAGCCTGGAGTGCCGCGAGCGACACCGGGTCGGCCCAGAGCGGCGCCAGGTTGTACGGATCCAGCTGGCGCGTCATCACCTCCCGCAACGGGCCGGGCGAGGACTTGGAGTAGCAGTAGACGAGCGCCGTGTCGACGTCCCCGAGCTGCAGCTTCACCCACGCCTCGTAGAGCGCCCACGCGCCGTCCATCTCCACGTGGCTCTCTTGGATGGGCGGCCAGGGTCCGATGCCGTCGAGCGTCTGCACGAAGCTGAACGCGACGCCCGAGAGGTAGTCGGTGGAGCCGGAGCACGTGAAGCCGATCTGCTTGCCGCTCAGTCCCGAGCGCTTGAGCGCCTCGGCGGTGACCGGCATCAGCATCTCGAGCTCGTTGGCATCGGGCACCGAGCGCTGGTGCTCGCTCTGGGCGAAGCCGACGATGGCGATCTCTCGTGCGGTCATCGGCCTTCAGCCTCCTCGGCGGCCCAGCCGTGCTCGCCTGGTTGGTGCACCTCGGCGTCGGGCTCTCCGTTGGGCCGGAAGTAGCGGATGCTCTCCAGCGTCGGGCCGAGGTCGGCGTCGTCGACCCACACGGCCTCGACGCGCATGCCGATGTGCACGTCGGCCACCTCGACCTCTTGCAGCAGGTGCATGATCGGCAGGTCGCTGCCGTCCAGCAGGATCAGCGCGCTCGTGTACGGGACCTGCATGCCCTGTCCGTAGAACTGCACGTTGACGATGCAGAACGACGTGACGGTGCCCTTGTGCACGAGGTCGACGGCGGTCGTGGTCGGCACGCCGTGCGTCGGGCACGAGCCGCGGGACGGGACGTAGACCTTGTGGCACACCGGGCACGCCTCGCCGAGGATCTTCTTGTCGGCGAGGCCCCTGAGGAAGCGCGTGGTCGCCTTGCCGGCGGTGTACTGGTAGCGCAGCTCGGCCGGGGTGCGAACGCTGCGCACCTGCTCGACGTCGCGGAGGCTCTCGGGAAGCGTGATCTCCACCATCAGCTGGCCCCTTCTGGAACGAAGCACTCGATGTCGTTGATCGTGCCCTCCCGCTCGGCGCGCCACCGGGGCACGACGCGCATCCCGGTGCTCATCGCCTCGGGCGCACCCGCGTCGACGGCGTGCAGCATCGGCGAGTCCGCGCCGTCGGGCTGGATGAGCGCCCAGGCGAACGGCCGGTCGAGCGGGTGCTTGGGCATCGGCTCGCGCACCCAGGCCCACGTCGTGACGACGCCGGCGGGGCCGACCTCGACGATCTCGGTCAGCGGCTCGCTGGTGACAGGGTCGTACTCCATCGGCGGCACGAGCACGCGCCCGTCGCTTGCCTTGGAGCCGACGAGGATGCCCTCGCGAAGTCCGGTGAGGAAGGCCCCGATCACAGGACCCGTCGTGCGCGTGAACGGGTACTCGATGATCAGGGGTGCGGTGAGAAGCTCGGAGTCCCCCATTGGCCGGGGACGTTAGCGCGGAAACTGGAACGTGTTCTAGTTTGGTGGTCATGGCTGAACTCGGGTTCTTCCGGCAGGCCGAGGCGTCCCCCGATCGGGTGGCTCTCGTCGACGCTGACGGCACAGAGGTGTCCGCCGGCGACCTCGCCGCACGTGCCAACCAGGTCGCGCACGGGCTGCGTGCCGCGGGGCTGGACAACGGCGACACCGTTGCCGTCGTCGTGCCGAACGGCGCCCCGATGCTCGAGGTCTACCTCGCGGCGACCTCGATCGGTCTCTACGTGACGCCGATCAACCACCACCTCGTCGGTCCCGAGATCGCGTACATCCTGAGCGACTCCGACGCGAAGGTGCTCGTCGGCCACGAGCGCTTCGCCGACGTGCTCACGATCGCAGTGGCCGAGTCCGGCTTCCCGCTCGAGCAGGCGTTCGCCATCGGTGAGATCCCGGGGTGGCGTGCCTATGACGAGCTCACCGCGGGGCAGCCGACCGATCGGCCTGCGCGCCGCTCCGCCGGCGGGCCGATGCACTACACGTCGGGCACCACCGGCCGCCCCAAGGGCGTGAAGCGGGCGCTGCCCGAGATCGATCCGGACGAGCTGGCCGGCCTGTACTCGATGTTCCTGATGCTCTTCGGCGTGCAACCCGAAGACGGCAACGTCCACATCACCGGCTCGCCGCTGTACCACACCGCGGTGCTGCTCTGGACAGCCAACTCCCTGCACATGGGCCACGCCGTCGTGCTCATGGACAAGTGGACGCCCGAAGGCATGCTCCAGCTGATCGAGCGTCACAAGGTCACGACGTCGCACATGGTGCCGACGCAGTTCCACCGCATCCTCGCCCTCCCCGAGGAGGTGCGGGCGCGCTACGACTGCTCGTCGACGCGCTGCATGGTCCACGCAGCGGCACCGTGCCCTCTCGACGTCAAGCGCCGGATGATCGAGTGGTGGGGCGACGCCATCATGGAGTACTACGCGGCGACCGAGGGCGGGGGCACGATCGTCACCGCCAAGGAGTGGCTGGAGCGGCCGGGCACGGTCGGCAAGGCATGGGCCGGAGCAGAGGTGCGCATCCTCGACGACGACGGCAACCAGCTCGGACCCAACCAGATCGGCACCGTCTACATGGCGCTCGCGCAAGCGACGTTCGAGTACAAGGGCGACGAGCAGAAGACGAAGGGCAACCGGGTCTACTTCCCGGACGGCACCGCGTTCTTCACGGTCGGCGACGTCGGCGAGCTCGACGACGACGGCTACCTGTTCCTCCGCGACCGCAAGATCGACATGATCATCTCCGGTGGGGTGAACATCTACCCGGCCGAGATCGAGGGCACCTTCCTCTCGTGTCCGCTCGTCGGTGACATCGCCGCGTTCGGCATCCCGAACGACGACTGGGGCGAGGAGATCAAGGTCGTCGTCGAGCCGGCCGCCGACCGGGTCGCCGGCCCCGAGCTCGAGGCCGCGCTGCGCGAGTTCGCCGAGGCGAACCTCGCGTCGTACAAGCGTCCCAAGACCTACGACTTCACCACCGAGATGCCGCGTGACCCGAGCGGCAAGCTCTACAAGCGCAAGCTCCGCGACCCGTACTGGGAAGGCAAGCAGCGCGCGATCTGAGCGCGCGGGGCTCGCCCTCTCGCGCCTGGGCCGTGCGACTGCGTGCTTTTCTGCCAGCGTCGGAGCGACAATCGTGCGTGTCGGTCGATGACCCCATCTTCGAGGCTGTCGTCGATCGGCTGATCACGGCCGGTTGCGTCGCCGCCGCGGAGGAGGCTGCTGCGTTCCTCGCCGCCGCGCCCGACGAGCGCACGCTCGAGGCGTGGCTGTGCCGGCGGGAGCAGGGTGAGCCGCCGGCCTGGATCACCGGCACGGTCCGGTTCTGCGGTCAGACGCTGCACATCGCGCCCGGTGTGTACGTGCCCCGAGCCCAGACCGAGGAGCTCGCCCGCCGCGCCGCGAGGCTGCTCCCGGACACTGGTCGGGCAGTCGACTTGTGCACGGGAGCGGGCGCAGTCGCCGCTCACCTGAAGGCCCAGGTACCAACGGCAGCGGTCATCGGCGTCGATGTCGACGTGCGGGCGGCCTTGTGCGCTCGTCGCAACGGCGTGCCGACGGTTGTCGGCGACCTCGCCGAGCCCCTGCGCCGCGGCGACGGGTTCGATCTCGTCACCGCGGTCGCGCCCTACGTCCCGGCCGGCAAGCTCCGGCTGCTGCCGGCAGACGTGCAGCGCTACGAGCCGACCTTCGCTCTCAACGGTGGTGCCGACGGCCTCGATCTCGTGCGGCGGGTCGTAACTGCGGCCAGGCGTCTCCTGTGTCCCGGCGGTTGGCTGCT
>JBEEGB010000530.1:0-5258 GCA_041166585.1 Acidimicrobiaceae bacterium | reverse complement strand
CCGTCGTCACGTGCATGGACGCTCGCATCGACGTGTTCGCTGCGCTCGGGCTGCACCTCGGCGAGGCGCACGTGATCCGCAACGCCGGCGGACGGGTGACCGACGATGTGCTGCGCAGCCTCGCCCTGTCGTGCCACGTGCTGGGAGTGGACACCGTCGTCGTGATGCAGCACACCAAGTGCGGCCTGGCCGGCGTGACGGACGAAGAGCTGCGGGCGCTGACCGGCGCGGACCTCGGGTTCTTCTCCATCGATGATCACGGGGCCGCCCTGAGGGAAGACATCGCGATGCTCGCCAGCCAGCCGTACCTCGCACCCCTCGAAGCCATCGCCGGCTTCGTCTTCGACGTCGAGAGCGGCGAGATCGACGACGTCGTGCGCTGGAAGCGGGGGTCGGAGCAACCGCTAGCCCCTTGACGCGGAGGGGTTATAACCCCAACATAACCCCATGCCGAAGATCAACGTGTACCTGCCCGATGACCTCGCTGCCGCGGTGCGCGATGCGCAGGTGCCGGTCTCGGCGGTCTGCCAGCGAGCGCTGGAGCGGGCCGTGCGGGACGTGTCGTCCCTGCGGGCCGCGGATCAGGCCCCCTCCGAGGACCGTCCCGGGCCGGGGACGTTCGGACGCTTCACGCCTCGAGCGAGGACGGCGCTCACGTTGGCGGAGAGCTTCGCCCGGGAGGTTCCGCACTCGTACGTCGGCACCGAGCACGTGCTGCTCGGCGTCATCGACGAGGGCGGCAACCTCGCCGTCAAGGTGCTCGAAGCACTCGACATCGAGCTGAGCGATCTGCGCGCCGAGCTGGTCGCTTCGATGGGTCCCCCGACCGAGCGGGTCGAAGGCCACATCCCGTTCACGCCCCTGGCCAAGCAGGCGCTGGAGGCCACCGCCAAGGAATCGCTCGGGATGCTCCACAACTACATCGGTTGCGAGCACGTCCTCCTCGGGCTCATCGCCACCGAGAAGGGTCTCGCCAGCGAGGTGCTGCGGCGGATGGGTGCCGAGCTGGTCACCACCAGGCGGACGGTGATCACGGCCCTCTCCGGGTTCGTGCACGCGCAGTTTCAGAACGCGGCACCACGACCGGAGCCTCCCGACGCGCTGCAGCAGATCCTTCGACGCCTCGACGCGATCGAGGAACGTCTCGCCGGATGATGTGTCCTGACGCGGCGAAGGCTCCGGGGCATGTGGGAGGGCCGGCCGGAGCCTTCGCGCAGCAACGGGTAGGTGGGGTCCCCGCGCCCGAGTCGTCTTCCCGCTGGTCGAGCGGCCCAAACACAGGTATTTCGACGACTGGCTCCGGTCACGCTGGCGTGGACCGATAGGTTGCTGCGCCTCGTGAGCGACCTGCGCTCCCTATGGGCGGAAAGTGAGAGATGAACGACATGCGTACCTTCAAGGCACCGGTGCTGGTCTTGTTGCTCCTGCTGGGCGCGGCTGCGTGCGGTGGCGGCAGCTCCAAGGCTGCTGACGGTGACAAGGCCGCGTTCTGCAAGACGAACGCCGACGTCAACACCGCGCTGAGCGGCGTGACCACCGCAGAGCAGGCGCTCGCGGCCTTCAAGACGATCCAGGGCAAGTTCGACGCCTACGTGAAGAACGCCCCCGCTGAGGTGAAGGCCGACGCGCAGCTCCAGGTGGACGCAGCCAACGCGGCCATCGCCGCCAACGACCCGAAGAAGCTGGAGACGAGCGACCCGAAGCTGACCCAAGCCAGCACGCACGTGGACACGTTCTGCGGCGTGAGCAGCAGCTCGTCCAGCTCGAGCTCGTCGAGCCCCGCCAGCACCAGCAGCTCGTCGAGCGCAGCGCAGGGCTCCGCCGCGGCCTGCCCGGCCTTCGCTGAGATCCAGGGCTTCAGCCAGCTCGCCGCCGGCATCGCGACGAGCAGCTGGCCCGAGATCCAGGCCGCCTTCGCCTCTCAGAAGGACGCGATCGTCTCGGCCTACGCCTCGATCGAGGCCGCCGCGCCCAGCTCGATCGCCGCTGACGTCCACAAGGTGTCCGTCTTCACCGCCAAGGTGATCGATGCTGCCGCGACTGCGCAGTCGGCGGAGGAGTGGGCACAGGCTGTGGGAAGCGAGCCCACCGCCCTCGAGGCCGGCCAGGCGGCGATCCGCATGAACACCTTCGCCAAGGACGCCTGCGGGTTCGACCCGAGCTCGACGAGCAGCAGCAGCAGCAGCTGACGAGAACGATGAGGGGGACCGCGATGGGCTTCATTCGAGCTTCGAAGGCACCTGTCGTGGTCTTGATGGTCCTGCTGCTCGCCGCGTCATGCGGCGGCGGCAGCTCGAAGAGCTCGAGCACGTCGACGACCTCGGCGAGCTCGAGCTCCTCGAGCGCGGGCCAGGGCTCCGCGGCGGTGTGCGCGGCCTTGGGCGCCACCGAGGAATTCAGCCAGCTCGCCTCGGGGATCGCGACGAAGACCTGGCCTCAGGTCCAGGCGTTGTTCGCGGCGCAGAAGGACGCGATCGCGTCGGCGTTCGCCGCCGTCGAGACGAGCGCCCCGAGCTCGATCGTCGCCGACGTCCGCACGATCGCCGCGTTCACCTCGAGAGCGATGGCGGCCGCCGCGACGGCGCAGTCGCCCGAGCAGTGGGCACAGGTGATCGCCGCCGATCCCGGCGCGGCTGAGTCAGCCGCCGCCGGCAACCGGTTGAACACCTTCGCCAAGGACACGTGCGGGCTCGACCTGAGCTCGACCGGCTCCAGCAGCAGCTGACCGAGCGGATCGCGGGCGCGCGGTTGAGCGGCGGTCAGCGGCGCTGGCTCATCGCCATCGTTGGCATCGCCGCCGTGCTGCGCGTCGGTTGGGCGCTGTACGCCACGAGGACACCGGCCGCGGTCGGGGATCCGTTCTTCTACTTCGAGTACGGCAAGCAGCTCGCCGCGGGTCACGGCTACAACAACTACGTCACCGGCGAGCCCACCGCGTACTACCCGGTCGGGTATCCGGCGGCGCTCGCCGTCGTGTTCTGGTTCGTCCAGCACACGCCGATCCCCGACAACCTGCCGATGGCCGGCGCGCTGTTCCAAGCCGCGCTGGGCACGGCATCGGTCGGGCTCGTGTTCCTGATCGGCCGGCGGCTGTTCGGGGTGCAGACGGGTCTCGTCGCCGCTGCGATCGTGGCCCTGTTCCCGAACCTGATCTTCTACGTGGCGACGCTCCAAGTGGAGACGCTCTTCATCTTCCTGTTCCTGCTCGTCGTCGCCATCGCCGTCGACGCGGATTGGGAGGGCGGCGGCTTCACGCGGAACCGTGCGTTGGCCCTCGGCGCCGCGTTGGGTCTGTGCACCCTCGTGCGACCGTTCGGGATCCCGCTGCTCGTTGGGCTCGCGGTCGCGCTGTGGCTGACGGGGCGGGGCTGGCGCAGCACGCTGGCGACGCTCGGCTGGGTCGTGCTCGCGCTCGCGGTCGTCGTCACGCCGTGGGTGGCCCGCAACGTCGTGAAGCTGCATGCGGCGACGATCTCCACGAACATGGGCGACACGGTCTGCATCGACCGCTACCTCAACTCGACCGGCCGTTTTCGCTTCGTGGACGAGGCCGGCGGTTGCGCGCCGTCATCGCTCTCCGAGGCGGAGCGCAACACGGAGAACATCCGCATCGCGCTGCGCTTCGTCCGTGAGCACCCAGGTGACGAGCTCCACCTCATCGGCATACGGGCCTGGTACATGATGGAGAACGACCGTGACGGTCTGCAGGCCGTCGAGGGTGGCTCCGGCGAGGCCTTCCTCGGACACCGCGTCCGTGCGGTGCTCGGTGGCTTCGCCGACACGTTCTTCTTCGTGGCGCTGGCGCTTGCCGTCCTCGGCCTGCCCGCGTTCGTTCGCGGTCGACGGGGTGATCGCGTCCTCGTCCTCAGCGCGATCGCCACGTTGTTCGGCGTGCCGCTCCTGCTGTGGGGCAGCACCCGCTTCCACGTGCCGTTGCTGCCGTTCATCGCCCTGGCCGCTGCGGTCTCCATCGTCCGGATCATCGGGCGAACTAGGTTGACGGTCCGGACGCGGCGGGGGTGAACCATGGCCGGCTACGCGCTGGGCATCGATCTCGGAACGACGTACTCGGCGGCCGCCGTCCACCGCGATGGACAGGCGCAGATCGTCTCGTTGGGGACCCGGTCGGCCGCGATCCCGTCGGTGGTCTACCTCAACGACGACCACACGGTCGTCACCGGGGAAGCAGCCGATCGCCGGGGCGTGACCCGGGCCGATCGTGTCGCACGTGGCTTCAAGCGCCGCCTGGGAGACACGACTCCGATCCTCCTCGGTGGCGCGCCGCACTCGGCCGAGTCTCTGATGGCGAAGATGCTGCGCGCGATCGCCGACAAGGTCGCCGAGCTCGAGGGTGGTCCGGCAGAGCACGTTGCCATCAGCCACCCCGCGAACTGGGGCCCGTTCAAACAGGACCTGCTCGGGCAGGCGATCCGTCTCGCTGAGCTGACCGGCGCGACGGTGCTCACCGAGCCGGAGGCGGCAGCGATCCACTACGCGACGAGCGAGCACCTCCCGGTGGGCGAGATCGTCGCCGTCTACGACCTCGGAGGCGGCACGTTTGACGCCGCGATCCTCCGGCGCACGGATGCCGGCTTCGAGATCCTCGGTGAGCCCGAGGGCATCCAGCACCTGGGCGGCATCGACTTCGACGCCGCCGTCTTCAACCACGTGCGAGACGCACTCGGCGGGCGCATCGAGGAGCTCGACACCGAGGACCAAGCCGCCGTCGCGTCAGCGGCGCGGTTGCGGGAGGAGTGCATCGACGCGAAGGAGGCGCTGTCGTCCGACCCGGAGGTCGGCATCCCCGTCGTTCTTCCGAACGTCGTCACCGAGGTGCGCCTCACGCGGCCGGAGCTCGAGCGCATGATCCGGCCCGCGCTGTCGGACACGATCGCCTCACTCCAGCGGGCGATGCAGTCGGCCAAGGTCACACCGGCACAGGTGAGCCGGGTGCTGCTGATCGGCGGCTCGTCACGGATCCCGCTCGTCGCCGAGCTGGTGTCTGGTGCCATCGGCCGCCCCATCGCCATCGACGCGCACCCGAAGTTCGCGGTTGCCCTCGGTGCCGCGGTCGCTGCCGCGGCCGCAGGAGCGGAGTCGACGATGAGCGCGGTGGTGGAGACCACGCATGTCGCTGAGGTTGCTGAGCTCGCGGAGCTCCCCGAAGCCGAGGCGTCTCCCGCTCTGCCGCCACCCCAATCGCCGCCGCCGCCGCCACCTGCCGAACAGCCGAAGCAATCGAAGCAACCGAGGCGACG
>JBEEGB010000529.1:0-2996 GCA_041166585.1 Acidimicrobiaceae bacterium | reverse complement strand
CAGCAGCGCGACGACGATCACCGCGATCACAGCGACGTTGTTGGAGTCCTTCTTCGCGGTCGTCGCCACGGGGGCCGCGGACGTCGCCGTCGGCGTCGACGTCGACGGTGATGTCGACGGTGATGCGGTCGAGGACGTCGTCGACCCGCCCGGCGCGGCGGTGAGCTTCAGCGTGGGCACGGGGTGCTCCGGCTCCACGCCGCTCGCGGGCGTCTCCTCGATCCACGCCACCTCCGTGCCGTCCGAGTAGGTCTGGATCGTCGGGAAGTGCAGCTCGGTGGCGTCGGTCGGCAACGGCCCGACGGTCACCGCGAACCTCAGCTCCTCACCCGGCTTGATCCTGCCGCCCGTCCAGACGATCTCGGAGACGTAGCCCGTGCCCGGCGATCGCATGACCTGCGCCGTCCATCCCCCGTCCACGGGCTCGGCGGTCACCGAAGGGATCGGGTGGTCGTCGGGGAGCTTCACGTCGACCTTCACGGTGTCGGTCGCGTCGGTCTCGTTCGGCACCACCAGCGCGATCGTCGTCGTGGAGCCCTGGGCCGTCTCCGCCGGGTCGATCTCCACGTGGGCGAAGGCCGGTGCGGCGAAGGCGACCAACCCGATGGCCCCCGCCGCCACCGCTGTCACCAGCTGGCGCGTCTTCATCGGTCTGCTCCTCTGGTTGTGGTCATGGGTGCACGGTCACCTGGACGTCTGCGGACTCCGCGGTGAACTTGTCGACCCTCGCCTTGACCGTGATGGTCCAGGTGCCGGGGATCGAAAGATCGCCGCCGTCCACCTGGTAGTGGCCTTGGCCCGCGAGGTACGCGTCGCGGGCGATGGGTCCGAGGTCGTTCGCGGGAAGGCTGAACTCGAGGGTGAGGCTCTGCACGTCGCGGTTTCGGCCCGCGGCGTCGAGCAGGTAGAGGTGCACCGAGTTCTGCCCGGCCCGGTCGGGGTCGACCACGAGGTTCGCCGACCCGTCGCCCATCGCCACCGTTGCGGAGAAGATGCCGGACAGCCCGGCCGCGTCGCGGGCCGGCGTGGTGTTCACCAGCACCGCGGTGATGGCCAGCACGCCGACCATCACGAGGGCTTCGAGCTTCACCGTCCGCCGCAGCGCCATGCCGGCTTTCTTCGGTGCCTGCTCGAGGGCGGGCACGAGACGGAAGTGGTTGTACGCGCCGAACGCGGCGATCACCGCGACCGCGAGGACCTTGGCCACGATGAGCCACCCGTAGGTCGTGGACGTGAGCGCTTTGACCACGCGCACCTCGGTCCAGGCGAGGGTGAGGCCGGCGACGCTCACGACGATCACCGCGACGGTGGCGATGCGAGAGAAGCGGGCCACCACGCGACCCGTGGCGATCGCGTTGTCCTTGTCGGCATCGGCCGCCCGTCTGGCTCGGAGCGCGAGCACGAGGAGCACGATCCCGCCGAACCAGGCCGCGGCCGCCCACACGTGGGTGATGTCGGTGGTCATCGCCAGCCATCCGGGCGACGTGGTGCGGGTGTGGCCGGCCAGCGCGAACGCGGCTGTCGCGATCGCGGCGCCGCCGAGCACGAGCGAACGGGTGCGACCGGACGGAGGCCGCCGCACGCCGATCACGACCGCGAGCACACCGGCGATGCTGAGCAGCGACGACCATCCCACGCCTCGTCCGAGGACGTCGCGCACGACGTCGGCGTTCGTCACCGCCTCGAGGCCGAGGCCGGTGACCAGCGCGGCCTGGGCCGGGATCTCGAGGAGCACACCGACCGTTCCCGTGATCGCGGCGAGGGTGACGACGCGCACGAGGCGCGCCCGCTCCTCGCCACCGTCGTGGGCGAGGACCAGAAAGAGCCCGCCGCCTGACGCGAGCAGGATCCCTCCGTACGCGAGCAGCCGGGCGACGGCGCCTGCGATCTCGTAGACGCGGTCGCCTCCGCTGTCGAGCACGTTCGCCACCGCGCTGTCCGTGGCCTCTGCGCCGGCGCCGACCGTGAACGTGAAGGCGCCGCGCACCGGATGGGAGTCGGCCGAGATCACCCGCCAGGTCACGATGTAGGCGCCGTCACCGAGCCCGCTCTGAAGACCGAGGGACACGGCGTTGTTGCGCGCCTCGAGGTTGCCGTTGTCGACGCGCTTGCCCGCGCCGTCGAACACCTTCACCGCGCCGAGCTCCGCGGACACGTTCTCGCTGAACTGCAACGTGACGATGGGCGGGACGGCGTCGAGGTGGGCGCGGTCCGCGGGCGACGTGGTCTCCAACACGGCATGCGCCGATGCCGGCGACGCCAGCGCGAAGACCGCGCCGGCAACGAGCGCGACCGCGACGAGCGCTCGCCTCACGCGGTCGTGACCCTGGCCCGCGCCCTCGGCGGCAGGGTCGGCGTGCGCGCCAGCACCCAGAGCACCGCGAGGCCGGCGACGTCGAGGACGTGGTGCGCCTCTCCTGCGATCGGCACGCGACCGCCAGCCACGTCGAACGCCGCGGTCACAGCCAACGCAGCCGCGAGCGCGGCCGCGAACGGCAACAGCCCCGCCGCGCGCCGCGGCTGCCAGGCGGCGACGAGCAGCCCGATGCCGAGCGCGACGTCCCACGAGCCGAGCTCGCGAGCGACGTGCGCCGTCGTCCCCCCGTCGTCGCCGAGCAGCAGCGCCGGCAGCGCGAGGAGCAGCTGCGTGAGCGCGACGGCGAAGAGGGCGTAGCGAGGCCACTCCCGCACCGGAGCGGCGCGCCCGGCCGCCGCCGGCACCTTGGCCAGGATCGCCGCCGTGAGATCTGGCACCGGCTCGGCGGGACGCACCCGCAGCGACCGGTGCAGCGCGGTCGCCGACCCCTCGAAGGCGCGGCACTCGGCGCAACCCACGAGGTGAGCGTCAGCCGCGGCTGCATCCAGCTCGGACGCCTCGCCATCGAGGCGCGCCGACACCGCTTCACGACATTCTTCGCAGCGCATGAAGGGGTAGTCGCTTGGCGACTCCAATTGGTTCCCACCGACCCGCGAAGATGTGGTGGTGGACGACCTCA
>JBEEGB010000528.1:0-6988 GCA_041166585.1 Acidimicrobiaceae bacterium | reverse complement strand
GCCACCGTGAGGATGATGCCGACGCCGGGCTTCGTGCCGAAGCGGCGGTCGTTGTAGCCCTCGGTCTGCCAGGTCGTGGCGGGGTTGTGATCGATCACGGCACCGACCGCGGCGTCGTTCTCGCCGCCGTCCCCGGGGGATGGATCGAACGCCGTTGCCATGCTCAGCGTGACGCCTCCGGTGGCGACCGCGTCGCTGCCGGTGCTGCCGCCGACGGGGCCGGGGGTGCGGTTGCCGCCAGAGATGAGGACCGCGGCCACGATGAGCGCCGCGACGATGAGCAGGGCGAGGGCCGCCGGCATCATCCGGCGGCGGGGCCGGCGTGGGGCTGCGTGCGACGGCGCCCCTCCCGGTGGCGTGCGGTCGACCGGCGGGATCGGGGGCGAGAACACGGCAACGGTGCTGTCGACGGCGCCGGTAGGGGCGCCCAAGGTCTCGGGCACCACCTCGCCTCGCGCCGCCGCGAGCAGCGCGGCTCGCAGTGCGCCCGCGGTCGCGTAGCGATCGGCAGGCATCCGCGCCATGGCCCGGAGGACCACGTCTTCGATCGGCTTGGAGATGCCGGCCCGCACGTGACGTGGGCGCATTGGTTCCTGGTGGAGCCGGGCGAGCGCGGTGCCGGCCTCGGTGTCCGCCGAGAACGGCGGCCGACCGCACAGCAGCTCGTACAGCACCACGCCGAGGGAGTACACGTCGGTGCGGGCATCGACGGCTGCACCCTCGACCTGCTCAGGCGCGAGGTACTTCGCCGTCCCCATCGTGGTGTTCGTGGCCGTGAGGTCGCCTCCGGCCTTGGCGATGCCGAAGTCAGCGACCAGCACCCGCCCGTCCTCGGAGAGGAGGATGTTGGCTGGCTTGATGTCGCGGTGCACGACACCCGCCTTGTGCGCCACCTCGAGGGCGTCGGCCACCTCCGCGACGATGGCGACGGCCTGCCCGACCTCGAGGTGGCCGCGCTCGTCGAGCAGGTCGCGCACCGTGCGCCCCTCGACCAGCTCCATCACGATCGCCTCGACGCCGTCCTCGGAGCACGTGTCGTAGATCGACACGATCGACGGGTGCGCGAGGCGGGCTGCGGCGACGGCTTCACGCCGGAACCGCTCGACGAAGGAGTCGTCCGCCGCGAGGTGGGGGTGGAGGATCTTCACCGCGACGCGGCGCGCGAGCACCTCGTCCGTTGCTTCCCACACCTGGGCCATGCCGCCGGTGGCCAGCGGCCGCGCCAAGCGGTAGCGACCTCCGAGAAGTCGGTCGGTGAGGGCAGGCGGGTGGGGTTCAGCCACGGTGGGCCGAGCGTAGGGTGTCAGGATCGATGGTCGGTCGCGTCAGGCGGGGTCGACCCAGGTGACACCCATCACCCGAGGCCCGCCGTGGGTGCCGATCACCGCACCGATCAAGCCCGTCCGCATGTCGTCGCGTCCGTAGCGAGGGGCGAGCATGTCCAGGAACTCCTCGAAGTCCGGAGCCTCGCCGTGGTAGACGCACAGCTGCTCGACCGCGTCGCGCTCGAGCACCGAGTCCGCGAGCCAGCGCAGACCCTTCTTGCGGGTGCGGGCCTTGCCGGCCTCCTCCACCTTGCCCGTGCTGATGTCGAGGAGCGGCTTGATCGACAGCAGGTTGCCGAGGAGCGCCTGCGCGCCGCCGATGCGCCCGCCCTTCTTCAGGTTCTCGAGCGTGTCGAGGCAGCCGAGGACGTGGGTGCGCTTGGCGAGGTCCTCCACCAACGCGACGATCTCGTCGGCGCTCTTGCCTTCGCGCGCGGCCGCGGCCGCGCTGAGCACCTGGGACCCGAGGCCCGACGTGATCGAGTGCGAGTCGACCACGCGGACATCGATGGCGCCCTCGACCGCGCGCGCCGCGTTCTGGGCCGACTGGATGGTGGCAGAGAGGTCCGAGGAGAGGTTGATGCACACGACTGCGTCAGCGCCGCCGTCCGCCGCGCGCCGGAAGGCAGCTTCGAACGCGCCCGGCGCGGGTGCTGAGGTCTCCGGCAGCGCGGGCGACTCGGCGAGTCGCCGGTAGAACTCCTCCACCGACAGGTCGACCCGGTCGGTGAACTCCTCGACCCCGAAGCGGATGGAGAGCGGGATGATGTCGATCCCGAGAGCGGCGCCCTCGTCGATGTCGAGGTCACACGCGCTGTCGGTGACGATGCGCACGGCAGCCATAGGAAGGGCGACACTACTCGGGGGTCGTCAGGGGTTCGTTGCCTTGGTGGCGTGGCGAGGTGGGCGGCGCTTGCGGCGGCGGTCCGTGATGATGTGCCTGCCCCACCAGAGCACCAGGAAGAGCAGCGCGCCCACGGACAGGATGATGCCGACGCCCGAGAAGGCCGTGGAGCGGATCGTGATCCGCGTGTGACCGAGCTCGAACCGCATGTCAGGCGTCGCGAGCGTGACGTCGAGCGGCGAGTCTCCCGAAGCCAGCGCGCGGACACGGAGCTCGATGCGGGTGGACGAGGTGGCGAGCGTGACCGGCACGACCCCGCCGGGGTAGTCGAGGAACTGGAGCTTGGCCCCGCGGAGGATGATGGCCACGCGGGCCGGCGCGCCGGTGTCGTTGCGAATGGTGAGGGCCACGACGCCGTCCCGCGCGGTGAACGTGATCGTCTGGCCGCGAGGGGCCGAGATCCGTGACAGCGTGTCGCGGACGGCGCCACGGACGGCGTCCAGGTACTCGCGCCGTGCCGAGTCGCTGAGTGCGCGGCTGCCCGCCACGAGCAGCCGCAGCCGGAGCTGATCCGGTTGCGCGGCGCCATCGGGCAGCACCGTCGCCAAGGTCGCGACGTCGGCTTCCGCGGTCCGGAGACCGGTGGGGAAGCCCCCGAGGTCGTCCGCAGGTGCTGGCGTGAGCGTCCGCGTCAACGCCGGCCCCGTGCCCCGGTCGGGGCCTCTGGCGCCCGCCTTCGGGACCTGGTCGAACGCATCGTCGAGGGTGACGCCCCGCAGGAGGCGGTTGCCGGCCACGCCACGCAGCAGCGTGGCGAGGAACACCGGGTCGATGGTCCCGCCGGAGGGCAGCGCGAAGACCGCCGCCCGCTCGGCCTTCGGATCGTCGAAGAAGAGGATGGCGAGGTCGGCGAGGAGGTGGTTCGCGTCGAGCGCGGGATCGCCGGTCTCGTCGACGTGCGCGTCGAGCGCGGCGTCGGTGGCGATGGCCTCGACGCCGTCGACCCCGGTGAGGTCGAAGGGCTTGGTGAGCGTGAACGGGAAGCTGCGCTCGTCGAGCGGCCCGAGCGCGTGTTCAGGCACGACGACGCGCCGGATGCCCGCGTCGCGCAGGGCGCTGGCGGCCGCGTTGTCCAGGTGGTCGTCGGCGCCCCACGTCTGTCCTGGCGCGACGCCGAGCGTGCTGCGAATGGTGCTTGCGCCGTGGGTGAGCTCGTCGGTGAGCTCGCCGTCGAGACCGGCCCGCACCCACGCCGCGGGGTCGACCGGGACGTAGCTCGCGGGTGCCGCCGAGCGGGTCGGCATCGTCGCGGCCAGCGCAGCGAGGGTGTCCGTGCCGCCGCCGTTGGCGAGCCCGTCGAGCAGCTCGGGTGTGGCGGCGAGCGTGACCGGCACCTTGGGCCGGTCGGCCAAGACCGTCGCGACGTCGAGCGCAGCGCGCCGAGCGGTGGGGTCCGCCACGACGGTGCCATCGGGCAGGAGCGACGGCGGTCCGGACACCGGGACGACGACGGCGACACCCAACGGCCGGTCGTCCGGCTTCACGGGGAGCCGGATGAGGTAGGTGAGCACCTCGTCGAGGGCGGAGCCTCGTGCGTCGACGAGCGTGACGCTCACCGGGAACACGCCCTCGGTCAGGCGCACGCCCGTCGGGTCGCCGACGCCGCTGTCGTCTCGGGTCTGAACCGCCAGCAGCACGCTGCCGGACGCGTCGGCCACGGCCGGCACCGTCGGACCGGACCCGATGCGCGACCCGGTGCCCTTGCCGGCGATCGTCTTCGCGAAGTCGCTGCGGGTGCGGGTGCGCGCGTGCACGTCGATGTGGATCTGCGCGCCAGGGGGCGCGCTGGCCAGGCGCACGCGGACACGCAGCTCGCCGCCAGGCTCGACGGCTGGCGACTGGTCGATGAGCTCGATCAGGTGTGCGGCCGTCGTCGACCCGGCGGCGGCGGGCCCTGCGTTCGCGACCTGTGCAGCGACCACCTGCGCCGCGACCACCAGCGCCGCGACGACGACGCTGACCCTCCGGCGGGTCATCGGGACCCGTCGGTCATGGGAGCGGCGCGTGCAGCACCGCCAAGCCGCCGGGCTGACGCCGGAAGCCGAGGTGTTCGTACAGCGCGAGCGCTCCGACGTTGCGTTCCTGGGTGTTCACGACCGCTCGGTCGACGCCGCGCCGCTGCATCCACCGCAGTGAATCGAGGACGAGCTCGCCACCGATCCCGCCGCGCTGGCTCGCGGGGTCGACCGCGAGGCGCTGGACGAAGCCTCGCTTGGCGGCGCGACCCGACACGATGTAGCCGTCCACCACGCCGTCGGGTCCGCTCACCCGGAAGCGGCTCGACGGCGTCGCGGTGAGCGCCTCCTCGAAGCCGTCCTCGTCCAGTCGCCAGAACGGCTCGAACGCCCGGCCGTCGACCTCCAGCGCGGCGCCGCGGTCGGCGCGGCGTCCTCGGCGGAGCCGCGCGCTGCTCCGGGTCGAAGGACGGAGGTGGTGAAGGTCATGGGCGAGCAGGTGGAGGCGCTCACGCACCTCGAAGCCCGCGCTCACGAACCCGAGCGCCTCCCGCGGCCCCAGCGCGGCGGTGACGACCTCGGTGTACCCGCGCTCGGCGAGCACGTCGCAACAGCGGCGAATGGTGTCGATCGCGGGTGCCGACCCGTCGCCCAGCGGCGCGACATAGGCGATCCGCGCATCGCCCCGCCAGGGGCCGACGCGGAGCCGGTCGCCGCCCCACCGCAGCAGGTCCAAGGTCATCGCTGGCGATGCTATTGGTCGGCGCTCGCGGCGCTCGCAGTTCGCCGACGTGCAGCTGCTCGCTGGCGCCTGGTGACGTCGACTCGGCGGTCGATACCCTCGTGACCTTGCCCGTGCTCCTCGCCACCCACCCGCGCTACCTGGAGCACCTGACCGGTGCACACCACCCCGAGCGGCCGGCTCGGCTCGATGCCGTCCTCGCCGGTGTGCAGGCCGCGGATCTCGGTGAGGCGCTGGTCCCGTTCGAGCCCCGCATGGCGACGCGCGCCGAGGTGGAGCGGGTCCACCCGGCAGCGCACGTCGAGGCGCTCGAGCGCTTCTGTGCAGAGGGCGGTGGTCGCGTGGATGCCGACACGAGGGCGGGTTCCGCGTCGTTCGAGGCGGCGATGCTCGCGGCCGGGGCCGGGCTCGAAGCGATCGAGCGGCTCGATCGCGGGGAGGGTGAGGCCGCGTTCTGCGCGGTCCGTCCTCCCGGGCACCACGCGACGGCCACGCAGTCGATGGGCTTCTGCCTCTTCAACAACGTCGCGGTCTCCGCCGCGGCGCTGGCTGACCGGGGGGAGCGCGTCCTCGTCGTCGACTACGACGCGCACCACGGCAACGGCACCCAAGACCTCTTCTACGACGACCCTCGCGTGACGTACGTGTCGATGCACGAGTACCCCCTCTACCCGGGCACCGGCGCGCTGGATGACGTCGGTCGGGGGGAGGGCGTCGGCGCGACCGTCAACTTCCCGTTCCCGGCCGGGACCTCAGGCGACGCGTATCGGGCCGCGATCGACGACGTCGTCGTGCCGCTCGCCGAGTCGTGGCAGCCGACGTGGCTGCTCCTGTCCGCTGGCTTTGACGCCCACCGGCGCGATCCGCTCACCGGTCTCGGCCTGTCGAGCGGCGACTACTACGACCTCACCGCTCGCCTCGTCTCGCTCGTGGCGCCGGGCCGGCGGCTCGTGTTCCTCGAAGGCGGCTACGACCTGGAGGCCTTGCGCTCGTCCTCTTCGGCATGCCTGGCCGCGCTCGCGGGCTCGGTCCTGTGCCCGGAGCCGCCCACGTCGGGCACCGCTGGACGCGATGTCGTCGCGGCCGCGCTCAAGATCAGGCACCAAACGCACGATGGATAGGGAGATTCGTCCATTGTGAGAGGGAGCGAGTGGCTGAGCTCCAGGAGCTGTTGCAGTACCTGATGGAGATGCGGGGGTCCGACCTCTACGTCAAGGTCGGTTCCGCGCCCCGGGTGCGCATCGATGGTCACCTCCACCCTGCGCCGTTCCCACCGCTGGACCCGGCGCAGACCGAAGCCCTGGTCAGAGGCATCCTTCCCCAGGGCCGAGAGGCCGAGCTGGCCTCGGTTGGCGAGGCCGACTTCGCCCACAGCGTCCCCGGCGTCGGCCGCTTCCGGGTCCACGCCTACAAGCAGCGTGGCTCGCTCGCCGTCGCCTTCCGCCGGGTGATGTCCGGAATGCCCGACTGGGATCGCCTCGCGCTCCCGTCGGTGCTCGAGAAGGTCACCGCCGAGCAGCGCGGTCTCGTGCTGGTCACCGGACCCGCGGGCTCGGGCAAGACGACCACGATCAACGCCATCGTCGACCACATCAACGAGACGCGAGCCGCGCACATCATCACCATCGAAGATCCGATCGAGTACCTGCACTCCGACAAGCAGTCGATCGTGAGCCAGCGCGAGGTGGGCACCGACACCCGCGAGGTGGCCGAGGCCGTCCGGCGTGCGCTCCGCCAAGGACCCGACGTCCTGGTGGTCAGCGACGTCGTCGACCTGCCGACGTTGCAAGCGGTGCTGGCCGCCGCTTCCACCGGCCACCTCGTCCTCGCCACCATGCCGACGACGAGCACCACCGAGACCGTCACGAGGGTGGTGGACTTCTTCCCGCCGCACCAGCAGAAGCAGGCCCGTCACGCGCTGGCTGGCGCCTTGCGGCTCGTGCTGAGCCAGCGCCTCCTCGAGCGGGCCGATGGCAAGGGTCGCACCGCGGCGTTCGAGGTCCTCGTGAACACGCCCAAGGTCTACGACTGCATCGTCGACCCCGAGCGCCACACCGCGCTC
>JBEEGB010000527.1:0-5374 GCA_041166585.1 Acidimicrobiaceae bacterium | reverse complement strand
GCAACGTGAGACGGCGCAAGGGCGAGGCGGTCCTCGTCGTGCTCGGGTCGTTGCTCGGGACGGCCATCATCACGTCGTCGTTCGTCGTCGGCGACACCCTGAACGCCTCCATCAGAGACGAGGCCCGCACCCGGCTCGGACCGATCGACGAGACCATCCTGGTGGCGCAGCCCGACGGCCTCCCTGCTGTGCTCGCCAGGCTGACGGCCACGCCGATCCCCGACATCGACGGGCTGCTCCCTGCGCTCACCGCGCCCGTGAGCGCCGCCACCGTCGACGCGCCCGGCCGGCAGCGGCTGGCCGAGCCGAACGCGGCGATGAGCGAGGTGGACTCCAACGCCGCCCGAGGCTTCGGTCGCGACCCTGCGGCAACGGGCTTCGCCGCGGCCGGACCGACCCCGTCCGGGACCGAGGCGGTCATCAACCAAGACCTCGCCGACGATCTGCACCTGGGCGTCGGCGACCAGGTCGAGGCCTACCTCTACGGGACGCGGGTCGCCTTCTCGGTGCGCGGCGTCGTGCCCCGCCTCGGGGTCGCGGGCTTCCGCACGCAGGGCGACGATCAACATGCGCGGAACCTGTTCGTCGCGCCAGGCACCCTCGTCCGGCTCGCCGCCGCGGCCACCGCGGGCACGGCGCGGCCGCCGTCAGCGCTCGTGTTCGTGTCCAACGTGGGTGGCGTCTTCGACGGGGCGCGCGCCACCCCGCCCGTGTTCCGCGAGCTGCGCGCCAGGACCGCTGGGCTCAACGCCGAGCTGTTCCAGTCGAAGCAGGACGTGCTCGAGCGGGCGAAGGAGGTCGGCGACCGCTTCGCCACGCTGTTCGGTCTCGTCGGAGCGTTCACCGTCATCGCGGGCGTGCTCCTGCTCGTGAACATCGTCGTGATGCTCGCCGAGGAGCGCAAGGCGGAGCTGGGGATGCTGCGGGCCCTCGGGTTCAAGCGCAACCACCTCGTCCGTGCCTTCGGCCTCGAGGGCAACCTCTACGCGATCGTCGCGGCTTCGCTCGGCGCGGTCGCCGGTGTCGGCGTCGGGCGCGTCGTCGTGAAGGCGACCGAGACCATCTTCGCGAGCGGCAACCGCGACCTCTCCTTGCGCTTCGCGGTGCGTCCCGTGAGCCTCGTGATCGGCTTCCTGATCGGTCTGGCCATCTGCATGCTCACCGTCTGGGGCGCGAGCGTACGCATCGGGCGCCTGAACGTGATCCGCGCCATCCGCGACCTGCCCGAGCCGGAGTCCTCCCATCGCCGCGACCGGCTCGCGCTCGGCGTCGCTGGCGTGCTGCTCGGTGTTGTTGCGGCGGCGGTGGGGATCGCGGGGAGGTCACCGATCCCTGCGTTGATCGGTCCACCGATCGCGCTCTGGTCGCTCGTGCCTCTGGTCGGCCGTCTGGTCGCTCATCGACTCGCGGTGAGCGTCCCGTGCCTGCTCGCCCTCACCTGGGGCGTCGCCGCCTTCTCCGTGCTCCCCTCGGTGTTCGACGGGAGCGACGTGAGCGTCTTCCTGGCACAGGGCGTCGTGCTCGTCTTCACGTCCGTGTGGCTCGTCGTCACCAACGACGACGGCTTCCACCTGATCGCAGAGCGGCTGTCGGCATCGGGGCGCGGGCTGGCCGCCCGGCTCGCCCTGGCCAACCCGCTCGCGAAGCGGTTCCGCACCGCGCTGCTGCTCGGCATGTACTCGCTTGTCGTGTTCGTGCTCGTGTTCCTCGCCTCGTTCGCGGACGTGTTCCAGGCGCAGGCCCCGCGCGTCGCACGCGAGGCCAGCGCCGGCTACGACGTCGTGCTCGACGTCAACCCGTCGAGCCCGCTCACCGCTGACGACGTGGTCCACCAGGCCGGGGTCGCCGCGGTGGCGCCGCTGGTGCAGGCGCGGCCGCAGTACCAGCTGCAGGGAAGCACGGGCCTCGCGCAGCAACAGACGCTCACCGGCTTCGACGAGTCGCTCCTCGAGCGGGGCACACCGGTGCTCGCCCACCGCGACCGGCGCTTCGCCAGTGACTCCGACGCGTGGCGCGCCGTGCTGCGGGATCCTGCGCTCGCCATCGTTCCCGGTGGGCTGTTGAGCCGCGGCGGGGGACCGTCCCGCACCACGGTTGCCGTCGGCGCGCGCATCACCGTGATCGACCCGGCGAGCGGGCGCCGCCACGACGTGACGGTGGTGGCCACGACCGACGAGGCCGACTACGTCCGCAGCGGGATGTTCGTCGCCGCGACGACGGTGCCCACCCTCATCAGCCGTTCGGCCCAGTCCCGCTTCTACGTCGCCGCCGCCCCAGGCACCGATCCCACCCAGCTCGCTCGCCGGCTGCAAGGTGACCTACTGGTCAACGGCGCGAAGGCCGACACGTTCCGCACGCTCGTCGACCAGAGCCTGAGCCGTCAGAACGACTTCTTGCGCCTGCTCCAGGGCTACCTCGCGCTTGGCCTCGTCATCGGCATCGCCGGGCTGGGAGTCGTGATGGTCCGAGCCGTGCGCGAACGCCGGCGCGAGATCGGGATGCTGCGGGCCATCGGGTTCTCGTCGCGTGTCGTGCGGACGGCGTTCCTGCTCGAGGCCGCGTTCATCGCGGGGCAAGGCGTCGCCATCGGCATGGCGCTCGGCCTCATCACGAGCTTCTCCGTGATCACCCACTCGAGCATCCTCGGCGGCGAGTCGCTCCCCTTCACCGTGCCGTGGACCGCGCTCGCCGCACTGGCCGCGGCGTCGCTCTCCGCATCGTTGCTCGCCGTGTACGCACCCGCCGCGCAAGCGAGCCGCATCAAGCCCGCGGTTGCCCTCAGAATTGCTGACTGAGCTCCCGATCCGCAGCGGCGGGGGTGCCGCGTTCCTGCCACCAACCCTCGATGTGGTTCCACGCGATGTGGGCGATGAACGCGTAGGCACCGCCAAGCAGCAGATCGGAGACGTAGTGCTCGCCGGTCGTGACCAAGCTGAGCCCCATCAGCAGCGGGTACACGACGAGGAAGGGCCGGCTCCAGCGCGGCCAGGTGTCCCACAGCGTGATGGCGATGAGCGTGGCGAAGCCGAAGTGCAGCGATGGCACCGCGGCGGTGAGGTTGCTCGTGGCCGCGCCCTTGTCGATGAGATCGCGGATGGAGTGCAGCCCGACGCGGTCGAAGCCGCGGCCGTAGCGGCCGACGAAGCCGGGAAGGTCGCCGTGCTGTGCGGCCAGCCACGGCGGCGCCGCCGGGAACACCACATAGGTGACGAAGCCCATGTAGCTGAGGGTCACGAACCGCCGAGCGAACGCCTGGAAGCGACGACGCTCCTTTGCCCAGAGGATGCCGGCGAGAATGAACGAGAAGAGGTAGTGCGTCACGTAGACGACGGCCAGCACCACCTCCCACAGCTTCGGCTCGCCGCTGATCGTGTAGTGACCCGTGCGCGTCAGCGCGAACTGGTAGAGGTGGTCCTGGAGCCAGACGGTGGGCACGTTCCCGAAGAAGAGCAGGCGGTCGACGTCGAGCTGGGGCGAGTAGTACGGGCCGAAGCCCACGCTGTCGGCCCAGCCCCGGGAGTAGTCGTACCCGATGATCACGAGGGCGAACGGCACCCAGTCGATGAGCAGGTGCCACGCCGACCGCCAGGTGCGGCCGATGCACGCGCACGCCAACCCCGCGAACGTGAAGAGGAAGATCCGATCGTGGGCGATCGGCACGCCGATCGCGAACGTCGACCAGACCAGCACGCCGAAGTACACGCCGAGCGCGACACGTCGCACCGCCACCCAGTCCGGACCGGCGCGCGCCTCGTTCAATACGCCTCCCAGTAGTGGCGGGCCTGGATCTGGTCCGGGGACATCGGCTTGCCCACCCAGATCGGCCAGTAGAAGACGAAGGCGGCGACCGTCGCGGCGGCGATCACCGGTCTGACCCACTTGAACGCCGGGCGCGCGAGCACCGCGGTGGTCATCAGCGCCAGCACGGGGATGATCGGGGTGATGTAGAAGCTGTAGGCGTAGCGATCCTGGAGCTTCCACGGCGAGATCGGGTCGAGCAACCACGGCCCCCACTGCACGGCGAGGAACGCCAGCAGCAGCATCGCGGTGACGTTGCGACGGAAGACGGCCCAGAACAGCAGCAGCACGCCCGAGGCGAGTCCGGCGAACCACACCACGGGGTTGGCGACCGCCACGATCTCCGTGATGTCACCGGCGGCGGCGCCGTCGCAGCTGTGGTCGCTCAGATCGGACGGTGCCGCCTCGAACCCCGGCACGCACGTCTTGCGGAACAGCGTCGACGGTCGGTTCTGGGTGGCCCACTCGTAGGCCAGCGCCGCGTTGGAGTTGTTGTCGCTCTTCAGCCCTCGCTGGAACTCGTAGATGCGAACCTGGTCGTCTCGCAGGAGCAGGAAGCGGTCGGCGATCGAGTACGAGCAGTGCTGCTCCTGCTTGCAGTCCTGGATCGCGATCCACGTCTTGTCGATCTTCAGCATCCACACGCTGTACGTCGCGAGGTAGATCGCGGCGGGCACCACCGTCAGGATCACGATGGTCTTCAGCAGGGCGCGGCCCTGGCGCTCGCCAGCGGCCGTGCGAGCGTGCAGGAGGAGGAAGAACACAAGGCACGCGCCGAGCACGAACGCTGCGTTCCACTTCGTGGCGATGCCGAGACCGAGCGACACGGCGACACCCCACTGGCACAACGTGACCCTCCGGGTGTTCGCCGGATCGCGGAAGGCCATCAGCACGAACCACATCGCCGCGGTGACGAACACCGCGACGAACACGTCGATCATCGCGACGCGACCGGTGGTGAACGAGATGCCGTCGAGCGCGACGAGCCCGCCGGCCAGTGCCGGGAGCAGGTGACCGGCCACGATCTGGCGAGCGGCGAGGTACGTGAAGAGCACCACCAGGCACCCGCACACGAGGGCGGCGGCACGCCACCCGAACGCGGTGAAGCCGAAGGCGCGGATGCCGCCGGCGATCAGCCACTTGGAGACGGGTGGGTGCACGACGCCACCGCGCTCGACGCCACGGCGGACGATGTCTCCGGCGTCGAGCGCGTAGTACACCTCGTCGAACACGAAGGCGTCCGGGCGGGAGAGCCGGGGAAGCCGGGATGCGGCGGTGCCGAGGACCAGCGCGACCGGCACCGCGATGTCGAGCCAGCGCCTCGTCGTCCGCTCAGCCATGGGAGGTCGTCGCCGGCACCGCGGTGCTCGTGGTGGTGGTGCTGGTCGTGGTCGTCGGCGGGTCGGAGCCGGAGCACTTCCGTCGCACCACGTCCTGGCGACCGGTGTCGCTCTCGTTGGACGCGTCGAGCGGGAAGGCGTCGGGCCCGCGCAGCCGTCGCAGCGCGTCGTAGAACGCGGTCGGGTCTCGGCCGAGGTCGAAGGTGTCCCCGTCGAGACGGAACTCCACCGTGATG
>JBEEGB010000526.1:0-2993 GCA_041166585.1 Acidimicrobiaceae bacterium | reverse complement strand
CCCGACACCGACTGGCTCTCGCGCCTGAGCCGGCTGGTCGACGTCGCCCTGGTGGCCAGCGGTGGAGTGGGTTCGCTCGATGACCTGCGCCGCCTGCGCGACCTCGGCGTGTCCGGTGCGATCGTCGGCAAGGCCATCTACGAACGACGGTTCACCGTCGAGGAGGCGGTGGCGGCATGCGCAGCGTGAGGGTGATCCCGTGCCTCGATGTCGACGCGGGCCGGGTCGTCAAGGGCGTGAACTTCGTCGACCTCCGCGACGCCGGAGACCCCGTGGAGCTCGCGGCTCGCTACGACGCCGAGGGCGCCGACGAGCTCGTGTTCCTCGACATCACCGCGTCCTCGGGCGATCGCGAGACCATCGTCGAGGTGGCGCGGCGAACGGCCGAGGAGGTGTTCATCCCGTTCACCATCGGAGGCGGCATCCGCTCGGTCGATGACGCACGGAAGCTGTTGCGGGTGGGCGCGGACAAGGTGTCGGTGATGACGGCCGCGATCGCGCGGCCCGAGCTGGTGTCCGAGATCGCCGAGGAGTTCGGTTCGCAGTGCGCGGTGGTGGCGATCGACGCCCGCCGGGTGGTGGCCGGCTGGGAGGTGTTCACCCACGGCGGACGCAAGCCCACCGGCCTCGACGCCGTGTCGTGGGCCGAGGAGGTGGAGAAGCTCGGGGCGGGCGAGATCCTGCTCACGTCGATGGATCGCGACGGCACCCGCGACGGCTTCGACCTCGAGCTCACCCGAGCCGTGGTCGACGCATGCTCGATCCCGGTGATCGCATCCGGCGGGGTCGGCACCCTCGAGCACCTCGTCGAAGGGGCCATCGAAGGCGGCGCGGACGCGGTGCTCGCCGCATCGATCTTCCACTTCGGCGAGCACACCGTCCGCGAGGCCAAAGAGCTCCTCGCGTCTCGAGGGGTCAACGTTCGCCCTGCTTGACCGGTACGGTTGACCGGCGATGGCGTTTGCTGACGGCGACAAGCTCCCGATCAAGATGCTCAACGACCGCGTCCTCGTGAAGCTGGGCACGGCCGAGGGAGAGCGCCGCACGACGACAGGCATCCTGATCCCGGCCACTGCCCAGATGTCCAAGCGGCTGGCCTGGGCGGAGGTCATCGCCCTCGGACCAAACGTCCGGGCGATGGAGATCGGTGACCAGGTGCTGTTCAACCCCGAGGACCGCTACGAGGTCGAGGTGCGGGGCGACGACTACATCATCCTGCGAGAGCGGGACGTGCACGCGGTGGCGTCAAAGAGGTTGGAGGAAGGCTCAACGGGTCTCTACCTTTGACCCCCATGCCGGTCGCAACCCCCGTCGACGTGAGCGACGAGCAGCTCGCGCTGGTGAAGTACGACGCGCAGGGCCTCGTCACCGCCGTGATCCAAGAGGAGGGCACCGGTCTGGTGCTCATGGTCGGTTGGATGAACGCCGACACCCTCCGCCAGTCGTTGGAGCAGGGTCGCACGGTGTTCTGGTCGCGCAGCCGCCAGGAGGTCTGGCGCAAGGGTGATACGTCGGGTGATCGCCAGTTCATCCGGTCAGCCCACTACGACTGCGACGGCGACACGCTGTTGTTCGTCGTCGAGCAAGAGGGGAGGGGCGCGTGCCACACCGGCGAGCGATCGTGCTTCTTCCGGGCGTTCGGACCGGGTGACGGTGCTGCGTCCGAGCCGCGCTGACTTCCACGCGCTGGCTCGTGACCACACGGTGGTCCCGGTGTGGCGCGAGCTGCTCGCCGACCTGACGACACCGGTGGCCGGCTTCCTGCGGCTTGTCGGCGACGAACCCGGGTTCCTGCTCGAGTCGGTCGAGCACGAGAAGTGGGGGCGCTGGTCGTTCGTCGGTCGCCGCCCGGCGGCGACGTTCATCGCGAGGGGCGGCCGCGTCGAGGTCGACGGGCGCGTGCCGGATGGCATCCCCCTCGATCAGGGAGTGCTGGCCGCGGTCGAGGCCGTGCTCGAGCGCTACCGGTCGCCCGTGCTGCCCGAGCTGCCACCGCTCCACGGTGGCCTCGTCGGCTACCTCGGCTACGACGTCGTCCGCGAGGTCGAGCGCCTGCCGAACGTCCCTCACGACGACCTCGGCAACCCCGACGCGGTCCTGTCGATCATCGGCGAGCTGGCGGCCTACGACCACTGGCGCCAGCGCGTGACGCTGCTGGCCAACGCCTTCATCCCGCCGGGCGCGACCGAAGCCGACCTCGACCAGGTGTACGACGAGGCGGTGGCCCGGCTGGACCAGCTCGCCCTCGACGGGGCGCGGCCGATCGACGAGCCGCTCGTCGAGCCGCCGGATCCCGACGACCCCCTCCCGGAGGTGCGCTCGTCGATGGGGGCGCGCTCGTACCGGGACGCCGTCGAGGTGGCCCGCGAGCACATCCTGGCCGGCGACATCTTCCAGGTCGTGCTCGCCCAGCGCTTCGACCTCGACCTCGACGCGGATCCTTACGACGTCTACCGCGTGCTGCGCCAGGTGAACCCGAGCCCGTACATGTACTTCTTCCGGCACCCCTCGGTGACGTTGGTCGGGTCGTCGCCCGAGCCGATGGTGCAGCTGCTCGACGGTCGGGTGATCTCGCGCCCGATCGCCGGCACCCGCTACCGGGGCCGCACCGAAGAAGAAGACCGCCGTCTCGCCGCTGAGCTCGCTGAGCATCCGAAGGAGCGGGCGGAGCACATCATGCTCGTCGACCTCGCCCGCAACGACGTGGGCCGGGTGGTCGACTTCGGCACCGAGCAGGTCGACGAGATGATGACGCTCGAGCGCTACTCGCACGTGATGCACCTGACCTCACAGGTGTCGGGCACGCTGCGCGATGGCCTCGGTCCGATCGACGTGTTGCGGGCGACGCTCCCCGCGGGCACGGTGTCGGGCGCTCCGAAGGTGCGGGCGATGGAGATCATCGACGACCTCGAACCCGTGAAGCGCGGCGCCTACGCCGGTGTCGTCGGCTACCTCGACTTCTCCGGCAACCTCGACACGGCCATCGCCATCCG
>JBEEGB010000525.1:0-3896 GCA_041166585.1 Acidimicrobiaceae bacterium | reverse complement strand
AGCCGCCGACGCGTCGGTCAGCGCTGGGTTCATGCTCCCCGAGGACAGAGCCGACCTCATGCTCCGGGTGTGCGGTGCCAAGTCGCGCTGGCCCACCGACCTCGCGCCCGCAGCCTGCTGACCGTCGGGGTCAGCCGGCGATCTGTTCGACGGACGGCGTCACGTTCCGCAACCAGGCGCCGAACTCAGAAGCTGGCATCGGCCGGGCCAGGAAGTAGCCCTGGGCGCTGTCACAGCCGAGCTTCGTGAGCTGCTCCCAGGTGGCGAGGTCTTCGATGCCCTCGGCCACCGTCTTGAGGCCGAGGTTGTGCCCGAGGTCGATCACCGATCGCACGATGATGACGTCGTTGGGATCGTCGTGCATGTGCAGCACGAACGAGCGGTCGATCTTGAGCTCGTCGACGGGGAGGTTCTTGAGGTAGGCGAGGGACGAGTACCCGGTGCCGAAGTCGTCGATGGCGAGCTTCACGCCGACGGCGGCCAGCTCGGTCAGGAGGCGGTAGGCCCGCGTGGGGTCGGCCATGATGGCGCTCTCGGTGATCTCGAGCTCGAGCAGGTGCGCCGGGATGCCAGAGCACTCGAGGGCGCCCATGACCTCGCCGGGGAAGCTGTCGTCGAGCAGGCTCCGCGTGGACAGGTTGATCGCCATCGACAGTTCCGCTGGGAAGGTCTGATCGGACTGGTCCCGCCACCGGCGAAGCTGGTCGAGCGCGGTCCTGAGCACCCAGGTGGTGAGCGGCTTGATCAGACCGGTGTGCTCAGCCAGCGGGATGAACTGGTCCGGCGGGATGAGCCCGAGCGTGGGGTGCTGCCAACGGATGAGGGCTTCGACACCCTGGATCCGTCCGGAGCCGAGCGAGGCCTTGGGCTGGTAGTGGAGCACCAGCTCGTCGTGCGCGATCGCAGTCCGGAGCTCGCCCAGCAGCGCCAAGCGGCCCGGGGTGTTCACGTTGAGCGCGTCGTCGTAGATGACCACGTTGGCGTGCGAGTCCTTGGCGACGTACATGGCCACATCTGACCGCTGCAGGAGCAGGTCGGCGCTGTCGCCGTCGTTGGGCGCGATGGCGATGCCACAGCTGGCGTCGACGGCCAGAGCCATGCCGTCGATCTCGAAGGGCTCTTCGAGGAGCCCGATCACCCGCTCGGCCACGTGGAGCGCACCGCCGAGGCCGTCGACAGCCGGGAGCAGCACGCAGAACTCGTCCCCGCCCAGCCGCGCGAGCGTGTCTGCCTCCCTCAACCCACGACGGATCCTCGGCCCGATCTCGCACAGGAGCCGGTCGCCGTACTTGTGCCCGAGCGTGTCGTTGATCTCTTTGAACCGGTCGAGATCGAAGAGGAGGACTGCTGTGCTCAGCCCGTCGCGGGCGGCCTGACGGAGGGCTTGGTCGGTGCGGTCATAGAAGCAGGCTCGGTTGGGCAGGCCGGTGAGCTCGTCGTGCATCGCTTGGTGCGTCGCAACGTCGAGCGCCTCGTTCATCGCCTGCACGGTGCGGGCATCGTTCAGGGCGAGGCTCACGTGCTCGGCGAAGGCCACCAGGATCTCGCGCTCCGGCCCCGAGTAGGTGCGGCCCTCCCGATGGGATGCAACGACCAAGCAGCCGATCGGCCGACCTTCGAGGTGCACGGGTGCTCCCATTGCGGAGCGCACGCCGTCGACGGCAAAGGCGCCGATCTCGCCGTCCCAGCCCTGGTAGGTCTCGACGACACAGAGGCGGTCTTCGCTGATGGCACGACCGCCGACGCCAGCGGTGACGTGGAGGCGGCGAGTGTCGTCGTCGAGCCCGGCCGCGACTCCCACGGACGACATCGTCATCATGAAGTCGGGGTTCGTCTCGTCGATGAGACGCAGCGCCACCATCTCGTCCCTCAGCAGCTCAGCGGCTCCGGACGTGATGGCGTTGAGGACGTCGTGCAGCGGAGCCCGCGACGAGATCTTGCGTTGGATCCGGGACAGCCGCTCCAACAGGGCCTGACGCTCCTGGAGAGACGCGACCAGCTCACGGTTCTCGTCGACCTGCCGACGTTCGACCGCGACGGTGCCGAGCAGACGGAGGCCGAGCGCAAGAACCCGGGCCATGCCCCGGAGCAGACCCACTTCCTCGGCGGTGAAGCGGTAGCTGGCGCGGGCCAGGATGAGCGCGGTCCCCTCGTCGCGGTCAACGGGGATGACGGCGGTCTCGCACGCACCGACACCGGCAACGTCGATGTGGGGGTGGTCGCTTGCTGCCGCGGCGACGAGCTGGGCCTCGGGGGTGCAGCCCTCCGCCCAACCGAGCGACGCGATGACACGACCTTGCTGCACGAACGCGCCGGCGTCCGCTTCGAAGGACTCGGCGAGGCGTTCGAGGGCGTCGGCCACCGCGGCCTCGTCGTCCGCCGCGCTGGCCAGCACGGACAGGAACTCGGCGAGCTGCTGGGTCGCCCAACCCGATGGGGCGGTCATCGCATCACGCGAAGGCGACCACGACGAGGGTCTGGTTGTGAAAGCCGTTGAGCCCGCTCGTCCGTGCGATCTCGCCGTAGGTGTAGAGCCCGGCAACCGGTGCGCCGGCCGCGAAGTCGGCGATCCGATCGACCTCGGCGACGATGTCTTCGCCGAGCACGCCCTTGCGCGCGATGCAGTCGAAGGCGAACAATCCGAGCGGCCGCTGTCCGCCGAGCTCGGCCAGTGCGCGTCCGCACGCCACGTTCGTCGCCTCGAGCACCGTCTCGCGGTCGCCCTCCATGATCCAGGCGAGGCTTCCCTGGGGCAGCGAAGCGATGCACTGCAGGGAACCCTCCCCGAAGTCGGCGCCGGCGACGAAGCGGACCTCGTCACCGCTTCGCCGGGTCAGGCCCAGCGGGTGGGTCAGGGCAAAGCGGGTGAAGGCCTCGGGGTCGGCGTGCACGGCCGGAGGGGCGTCGAGGCGCTGGAGGTACGCGGTCAGGGCTGGCTGGTCGTCCAGGCTCAGCACGCGGTTGCCGCTGCTGGCGGTGACGACCATCGGCTCCCCGACGGAGCGCCAGCCGTGCTCCACGCCGATGCCGATCGGGCCTTCAGAGCCGATGGCCGCGCCGACGACCGAGTGCTCGAGGACGGAGTCGCCGTGGAACTGGAAGGTGTGCTGCATCTTGAGGTCGTCACCGGCGCATCCGCCCACGAGCGGAACCTGCGCGCCCAGGAGGCGATGGGCGCCCCGCACCACCTCTTGCTGGTCGCCGCCGAGCCCGTCGCTCAGGAGCAGCAGGACCTTGTAGGGCCGCGGGTCGAGCCGGGCGACGCTGGCGGCGACGTCGGCGCCGGCCTGGCGCAGCCCGTTCACGTCCGCGCTCGCGGCAGCGGTCGCAACCGAGAACCCAGGGCCGCCGAGCGCCATGATCACGACGCCGGAGGTCCCCGGCCCGGCCGCGGTGATCTCGCCCGCCGTCGAGCAGCCGATCACGGGGACATCGCGAGCGACGCCGGCAACACCGCCGAGCAGCTGTGTCAGGTCGTACGCGTCCGACGCGAAGACGACGAGCAGCTTCGCGTCATCGCCTGTCAGGGCCTGGGTCGCGGCCTCGACTCCCGCCTGGCGAGGGTCCGGGTGGTGGGACTCGCCGCTGGCGAGCCACTGGGTGTCCGTGCGCGTGCGAGCGAGGGCTGGTATCGAGGCCATACCTCTCTTCATCGGACCGGATGTGCAGGCGCATGAACCGGTCTTGCAAGTATTTCTGGCGGGCTCATCGGATGAGGGAGGAGCCGGCGCCGCCGAGGGGGAGGACCTGGTCGGCTCGCGGGGACAACGTGAGGTTGCTGCTGCCGCTCAGGGCGACCTTGCGGATCCACATCTGTGACTGCAGCGCAGTCGTGCCCGCGGTGCCGCTGAGCGTCAACGTGCCGTTGGGTGCGAACAAGATCCCTTGCACGTTGA
>JBEEGB010000524.1:0-4890 GCA_041166585.1 Acidimicrobiaceae bacterium | reverse complement strand
TCCGCCGAGACGGGATGCTGCTGGCGGTGAACCCCTACCTGAACCCGCTCGAGGACGAGGAGGTGTTCGAGGCTCAGGTGCGGTTCCGCACCGTCGGCGACGCGACGTGCACGGGTTGTGTCGAGTCCCCGGCTGCCTCCGTCGACGACGTGATCGCGGAGGTCGCCGCGACGCGGGTCACCGAACGAGGCGCGACGCGCGCCGATGACCGCATCAGCGAAGCAGGCATGGAAGATCGCAAGAAGGAGGGGTACTTCTAGTGTCCGAGCTCCTCCGCTTCGCGACCGCAGGCTCCGTTGACGACGGCAAGTCGACGCTCATCGGCCGCCTGCTCTACGACAGCAAGGCCATCTTCGAAGATCAGCTCGAGGCCGTCGAGCGCACCAGCCGCGAGCGCGGTGACGAGTACACGAACCTGGCACTGCTCACCGACGGCCTCCGCGCCGAGCGCGAGCAGGGCATCACCATCGACGTCGCGTACCGCTACTTCGCCACGCCCAAGCGCAAGTTCATCATCGCCGACACACCGGGCCATACGCAGTACACGCGCAACATGGTCACGGGTGCCTCCACCGCTGACCTCGCGGTCATCCTCATCGACGCCCGGAAGGGCGTGCTCGAGCAGAGCCGCCGGCATGCGTTCCTCTCGAGCCTGCTCGGCATCCCGCACCTCGTCCTGTGCGTCAACAAGATGGACCTCGTCGACTGGAGCCAGGAGCGCTTCGAGGAGATCAAGGCCGAGTTCCGCGACTTCGCGATGAAGCTCGACGTGCACGACCTCACCTTCGTGCCGGTGTCCGCGCTGCTCGGCGACAACATCGTCAACCGCTCCACCAACATGCCGTGGTACGAGGGCTCCTCGCTGCTGCACCAGCTCGAGGAGGTGCACATCGCCAGCGACCGCAACCTCATCGACGCCCGCTTCCCCGTGCAGTACGTGATCAGGCCGCAGTCGGGGGCCCACCACGACTACCGCGGCTACGCGGGCACGATGGCCGGCGGGGTCCTCAAACCAGGTGATGAGGTGATGGTGCTGCCGTCCGGCTTCACGTCGACGATCCGCTCGATCGACATGTTCGAGGGTGGCGTCGACGAGGCGTTCGCGCCCATGTCCGTCACGCTGACGCTCAACGACGAGATCGACATCTCCCGCGGCGATCTCATCTGCCGGCCGAACAACCGACCCACCGTCGGTCAGGAGCTCGACGCCACCGTCTGCTGGCTCACCGAGCAATCGGAGCTCCGCGCCGGCATGAAGTACACGATCAAGCACACCACCCGCACGGCGAAGGCGCTGGTCCGCGACCTGCACTATCGCCTCGACATCAACACGCTCCACCGCGACGACACCGCCATCGAGCTGAGCCTGAACGAGATCGGTCGCATCCAGCTGCGCACACAGGTGCCGCTGTTCTTCGACGAGTACCGCCGCAACCGCGACACGGGGAGCTTCATCCTGATCGACGAGGTGACGATGAACACCGTTGCCGCGGGGATGATCATCGGGCCCACCGACAGCCCGTGACCGGGGCGGAGCGGATCACGCCCAACATCGTGTGGCACCAGGGCGACATCGCTCGCCGCGACCGCCTGTCGCAGGGCGCGACCGTGTGGTTCACCGGGTTGTCGGGATCGGGGAAGTCGACGATCGCGATGGTGTGCGAGCGCCTCCTGCTCGAGGGCGGTCAGCCCGCGTACGTGCTCGACGGCGACAACCTCCGTCACGGCCTGAACGGCGACCTGGGCTTCTCCGCGGCAGACCGCAGCGAGAACGTGAGGAGGGTCGGGGAGGTGGCGCGCCTGCTAGCGGATGGAGGGGTCGTGGCGCTCGTCCCGTTGATCAGCCCCTACCGGGCCGATCGTGACCGGGCCCGCGCCGCTCATGTGCTCGCGGGGTTGCCGTTCGTCGAGGTGCACGTCGACACGCCGCTCGAGCTGTGCGAGCAGCGCGATCCCAAGGGCCTCTACGCGAAGGCCCGAGCTGGCGAGCTGCCGGGGTTCACCGGGATCGACGACCCCTACGAGCCGCCGGTGGAACCCGAGCTGGTGCTCACCCCCGCCGATGGCGGGCCGAGCGATCAGGCCGCGCTGGTCTTGCGGGCGTTGGCCTCGGCGATGCTGGCCGTCACGCGACCGTTGCCCGTCGAGGGTGCAGGCTCGCCGTAGGGCTCGCCTGCGGTGGCGTAGCACTCTGCGTGGTAGTGCTCGACGCGGTCCCAGCGACCGTCGACGTACACGTTGCAGATGACCTGTTGCAGCTTGACCTTGGCCTTGAACTTGACCTGTTCGTCACAAGAGACGCAGATCGCGCTGCTGCCGGCCTCGATCGAGCGCAGAGCAGCCCGGCTCCTGTTCGCCTTGGTCATGGTCTTAGCCATGCCTACTTCATCGGCGTGTGAGCGCCGGAACTGAGCCGATTTCGGCGGAATCGGGCTTGTCCCCGCGAGTCTGGGGCCTGGAGTCTCGGCGCTACGGGCTGCGGCGGTAGAACCGGGCCGCGGCGCGAAGCAGCGATCGGACCTCGGACTCCTCGGCGCCGCCGTCCACCAGGTGCTGCACCCTGCGCTCGAGGTCGGCGGCGGCCGACTCGTCGACGGGTGGCGGCGCGGCGAAGGCCGCCGGTCCGGCCGCGGCCGTCACGAGGATGAGGCACAACACGGCGATGGCGGCGACCATGCCCGACGTGATGGCCAGCCCGATGTGGTTGGTGATCGAAGCCGTGATCATCCCGGCGACCCCGAGCGCGCTGAGCGCGATGACGATGCGGCGGATCCACTGAGCGGCCATGAGACCTTGGGCAGCCATGAGGTTTGGAACGTACCCGGTGCCGCTGCCGTTTGAAGACCGACCGCTAACGTCGAGCCTCCGGCCGTCCGGTCCTCCTCATGTCCGATCCACCACCCCGCCCGCCGTTCGCCGACATCCCCGAGCAGGGCGACGATCCGATCGTCTGGGACCCGCAACAGCGTCGCTTCGTCCCGACGAGCGAGGTGCTCTCGCCGGGGACGGAGATGGCCGCGCCGGTCGTCACACCGAAGGCCCCCGCAGGGCGCGATGGGCGCCAGTTCTTCGTCGGCGCCGACGCGGTCGGCAAGGCGCCACCGCCACGCGACGGCTCCCCGCCGCTCGCGCCACCGCCTCCGGCGCAGTCGTTGCCGCGACCACAGGCCGATCCCGTCGTACCGGAGCCGGCACCGGCACCGGTCCCCGCACCCGTGCCCGCGCCTTCCGCCCCACCGTCGCGGGGCCGGCACCTGCCCCGCCTGCGGCGGCCGAAGGTGCCGCTCAAGCTGCTGCTGATCGTCCTGCCGATCCTGTTGCCGCTGCTGCTCATCGTCGGCGGCCTGCTCTATGCGAACTGGAAGTTCTCGCAGGTCCACCGGGTGGCCGTCGGTTCCGTGCTCGACGGCGGCGGGAGCGGGACGAACGTCTTGATCGTCGGCTCGGACACCCGCGCCGGAGCCGATCCGAACGCGCCCGACGCGGGAGGCATCCTCGGCAACGCCACCGACCGCCCGCCGCCGGGCCAACGCTCGGACACGATCATGGTCCTTCACCTCGGCGCCGGCGGCAACAAGATGCTCTCGATCCCGCGCGATCTCATCGTCACCACCGCGGACACGGGCGAGAAGACCCGCATCAACGCCAGCTTCAACACCGACCTGGGCGGTGGCCCGCAACGGTTGATCAAGACCGTGAAACAGAACCTCGGCATCCCGATCAACCGCTACATGGAAGTCGACTTCGTGACCTTCGCAGGGCTCGTTGACGCGGTCGGCGGCATCACGATCGACTTCCCGTACCCGGCGTTCGACAACAACACGGGTCTCGACATCAAGACCGCCGGGCCGCAGAAGCTCAACGGTGAGCAGGCGCTCGCGTACGTGCGGTCACGCCACTACACCGAGATCAAGGAGGACGGGAAGCCCCACGAGGATCCGACCGCCGACCTCGGTCGCATCCAGCGCCAGCAGGTGTTCCTGCAGACGGTGATGGGCAAGGTCGCCAACTCGTCCAACCCCTTCACACTGCTCAAGGTGGGAGGCGAGATCTCCAAGGGCATCCGCCTCGACGACAAGCTCTCGCTGTGGGGCGCCCTCCAGCTCGCATGGGACATGAAGGGCCTGCATCCCGAGAGCGTCCCGCTCCCCGTCGCCCCGAATCGAGACAACGCGACCCTCCACCTCGTCGAACCGGACGCCACCGGGGTGCTCGCGCCGTTCAAGTGACGCGAGGCGGTTGACTGGGCGGATGGAACTCACCAGCGCCCTCGACTTCGCCCGCACGACCCGCCAGTCGGTCCTGACCACCATCCGCGGCAACGGCCGGCCGCAGCTGTCGAACGTGCTCCACCACGTCTACGACGACGGCGTGATCCGCATCTCCATCACCGCGGATCGAGCCAAGTACCGCAACCTCGCGCGCCAGCCCTGGGCCGCGCTGCACGTCACCCGAGAGGACTTCTTCGCCTACGCCGTGCTCGAGAGCGACGTCGAGCTCTCGCCAGTCGCCACTCGTCCCGACGACGCGACGGTTGACGAGCTCGTCGAGTACTACAAGGTGCTCGTGGGTGAGCACGAGGACTGGGATGCGTACCGCAAGGCGATGGTCGCCGAACGTCGCGTCGTGGCCCGTCTCAAGCCGAACCGCGCGTACGGCATGCTCTAGCCCCAATGTTGGATGCGAGACGGTGTGATCACACCGTTTCGCACCCGAAGTTCGTGGTGGACATCCAATTGTGCTTGATTTCATTGGGTTTTTCGTTGCGATCGACCAGCGAACTGGTGTACGATAAGCGCCGTGTTGGGGCTTCTGGAAGCAGCGATCGACGACCTCGACGTCGACACCCTGGCGTGCGAGCTCCCCGCCGCGTTCGCGCTGCTCGACCGG
>JBEEGB010000523.1:0-6758 GCA_041166585.1 Acidimicrobiaceae bacterium | reverse complement strand
ACGTGGTGGAGCAGCACGACCTTCGGGCGGCGCTCCCAGACCGGGGAGAAGAACGGCATGCCGTTCCAGATCTCGACGAGGGCGTCGGCCTCGCCGTGGCGGCCGAGCAGCTCTGACGCGATCGCCCGCGGGAACACGAGGTACCGCCCGGCGCGGCGGAAGACCTGGTAGCCGTCGCGCGTGACCCGGGGCGGATGCCCCTGGGCGTAGGACGTGCGCAGCGTGACGTCGATGCCCGCCTCGGCCCAGAGCCTGGCCACGTTCGCAGCGTGGACCTCAGACCCCCCTGCCTCGACGTCGTCCAGGTCGCGCCACGACAGCAGGTGCACGCGACGGATGCCCGCACCGGCGGCGAGGTCGCCGATCTTCGCGAGGGAAGCGTCTCGCCCAGGCACCTGACGAGGGTACTGCCCACCCCTATGCTCGGCGGCCATGTCAGGGTTCTCGGTCACCCTCGCCTCGGTCGCCGCCGTGGAGGGGTGGATGACCGATGCCCAGGCGCAGCGCCTGTGGGACCGCGCCTGCAGCGTCCGCGAGGGTGGTCGGATCGTGGAGATCGGAAGCTTCCGCGGTCGCTCGACGATCGTGCTGGCGTCCGCGGCGTCGTCGGACGCCGAGGTGGTGGCCATCGACCCGCACGCGGGCAACGACCGTGGTCCGCAGGAGATCGAGGGGTTCGAAGACGAGGCGGAGCAGGATCACGAGGTGTTCCACGCCAACCTCCGCGCCGCCGGCGTGGACGATCGCGTTCGCCACGTCCGGCGTCCGTCACAAGAGGCCTTGGACGAGGTGTCGGGCGCGGTCGACCTCCTCTACATCGATGGCGCGCACCGGTATCGTCCCGCGCTCGCGGACATCCGTCGTTGGGGGGAGCGTGTGCCTCCCGGGGGCACGTTGCTGATCCACGACTCGTTCAGCTCGATCGGGGTGACCCTCGCGCTGCTGCGGTCGATGCTCGCGAGCGCCGACTTCCGCTACGTCGGCCGCTCGACGTCCATGGCGGAGTACCGACGAGGCCGCCTGCCGCGCAAGGAGCGCCTGTCGAACGCGGGCCGCCAGCTCGCGCAGCTCCCGTGGTTCGCGCGCAACGTCGTGACCAAGGTGCTGATCGCAACGCACCTCAAGAAAGGCAGCTGGCCGTACTGAACCTCTAGGGAGCGTCGGCCGGGGTCACGGCGTGCGACGGAGGCTTGCCGGGGCGGCGCTTGACGCGATCGCGGATGCCCCACCACGTGACCTTGGTGAGCTCCTCGAAGATCACTGCGCCGTTCATCTTCGACGTGCCTCGTACGCGGTCGGTGAACGTGATGGGGATCTCGACGATGTCCTTGCCGGCCAGCGCGACGCGGTACGCCATCTCCATCTGGAAGAGGTAGCCGCTGGCGTGGGTGGTCTCGTAGCGGATGTCGACCAACGTGGACGCCCGCCAGGCGCGGTAGCCCGACGTGAGGTCGCGTGGCTTCATGCGCAGCATCAACCGGGTGTAGAGGTTGCCGTACTTCGACAGCGTCCTGCGGTGCCACGGCCAGTGGGGGATCGCGCCGCCCGGCACGTAGCGCGACCCGATCGCGAGGCCGGCACCGCCGTCGAGACCGCGCAGGAGCGCGGGGATCGCGGCGGGGTCGTGGGACAGGTCGGCGTCCATCTGGACGAGCGCTTCGTAGCCTCGCTCGATGCCCAGCGCGAACCCGCTGCGGTAGGCGCTCCCCAGACCGGTCTTCGCCGGCCGGACCAGCACCTCGATGTGCCCGCCGAGCTCGTCGGCGACGGCGCGTGCGATCTTCGCCGTGCCGTCAGGGCTGTCGTCGTCGACGATGAGCACGTCGGCGTCCGGCGCCGCGGCGCGGATCCGGCGCAGCAGGTCGGGCACGTTGTCGGCCTCTTGGTAGGTGGGCACGACAACCAGCGTCTTCATACGGCCGCCAACCCTATAGGTGGTCGCGAGGCGGGTCGGAAGCCGACCTAAAGTCGTCCGACATGGTCCGCTTCGAGCGCGAGGTGGTCGAAGCGATGGTGGACAGGTCGCCAAGCGACGTCCGGGTCCAGGTCGAAGCGTTCGTCGACCGGGCGTTGGGCGTGATGCCTGTTCACCTCAGGCTGCCGATCCTCACCTATGGCGTGCTGTTGGCGGGATGGGAGACGGTGAGCCCGCGCGGCCTGCGCCGGCTGGCGTCGAGCCAGGAGCGGGCGGCGCGGGTGGACTCGTGGGAGGCAAGCCGGTTGGGGCCGACGCGCCAGTACGGGCGCATGCTCCGCTCGCTCACGCTGTTCGCCGAGAACGAGCTGACGACGTGACCACGGTGCACACCGAGGTGCTCGTGATCGGCTCGGGTGCCGGCGGCGCGCTCACGGCCAAGGCGCTGGCGGAGGCCGGACGCGACGTGACCGTGATCGAGGAAGGCCCATGGGTCGACGCCGACTCGACGGTCCCCTTCTCGTTCACGGAGCTGGACACGAAGTACCGCAACCGCGGCTTGTCGCTCGCCGCCGGCCGGCCCCCGATCTCGTATGCAGAAGGCCGCTGCGTCGGAGGGAGCACCGAGGTGAACAGCGGTCTCTGGCACCGGGTGCCGCCGTCGGTCCTGGCCGACTGGCGCGCGACCTATGCCATCGACGAGTGCTCGCCGGCCATCCTCGACGCGTACGCGGCCCGGCTGGAGCACGAGCTGCATGTGCAACCCCTTCCCGGTGCACCGCCGCGCTCGTCGGAGGTGCTGGAGGAGGGAGCGACCAAGCTGGCGTGGGACGTCGTCGAGGTCCCGCGTCCGTTCCGGTACGGGCCGGGTGTCGCGACGAAGCAGTCGATGTCGCGCACCATGATCCCCCGAGCGGTTGCCGCCGGAGCCAGCGTCCTACCCGACACGCGCGCCGCGAAGCTGATGCGTCGACCGGGCGGGGTGTCCGGCGCCGCGTGCATCCGCCAGCACCACGACGGGAGCGCGGAGGTGCTCACGATCCTCGCCGACCACGTGTTCGTCTGCGCCGGCGCGATCGAGACGCCGGCACTGCTCCGCCGCAGCGGCTTCCGCGGTGGCATCGGGCACGGGTTGAAGGTGCACCCGACCATCAAGGCTGCCGCGAGGTTCAACCAGCCGATCGACCACGGCGATGTGCCCGTGCACCAGGTGAAGGAGTTCGCCCCCGACCTCACCCTCGGGGGATCGGCCAGCAGGCGCTCGCACATCGCGCTGGCGCTGGCCGACTCGTGGAGCCGCAACGGCCACGCCATGGCCGATTGGGAGAACATCGGCGTCTACTACGCCGCGATCCGCAGCGACGCCACCGGCCGGGTGCGGACCGTCCCGGGCCTGCGCGCGCCGATCGTTAGCTACCGCCTCACGGACGCGGACGTGAGCCGTCTCGCCCGTGGCCTCGTGCACCTCTGTGAGCTCCTGTTCGCAGCCGGCGCCGTCGAGCTCTACCCGTCCATCTCGGGAGCGGCGCCCCTTCGCTCGCCCGCCGACCTGGCATCGATCTGGTCCGCGGTCGAGCGATCCCGTGTGAACCTGATGACCGTGCACCTCTGCTCCACGGTCCGGATGGGCGAGGATCGCTCGCGCACCGGGGCCGACAGCTTCGGCCAGGTGTGGGGGACGTCGAACCTGCGGGTGAACGACGCATCGCTGCTCCCCGACGCTCCCGGGGTGAACCCGCAGGGCCCGATCATGGCGATCGCCCTGCGCAACTGCGAGCAGTTCCTGGCGGCCGGGCGCGGATGAGCACCGAGAGGGCCGCAGTCGGATCGGCCGTGAACCGGCAGCCGATGATCCTCAGCTACATCGCGCTGGCGCGGCCGAAGCAATGGGTGAAGAACGGCGCGGTGCTGGCGGGGCTCTTCTTCTCGGAGCGCCTCGACCGCTCGTTGAGCATCGAGCACTCCCTTGCCGCGACCGCCGCGTTCTGCCTCGTGTCGTCCGCCGTGTACTGCGTGAACGACATCGCCGACCGCGCCGCCGATGCCGAGCACCCCGAGAAGCGGCACCGTCCACTGGCGACGGGTGCTCTCCAGCCGAAGGACGCCGCGCTCGCAGCAGTGGTGCTCGTGCTCGGAGCCGCCGCGATCGTCGCCGGCTTCGGCCTGGCGTGGCAGGTGCCGGTGATCCTCGCGGCTTACCTGCTCCTCAACATCGCCTACTCGATGTGGCTCAAGCACCTGGCGTTGCTCGACGTCGTCGTGATCGCGTCAGGGTTCGTGCTCCGGCTCGTGGCCGGCACCTATGCGGTCGGCGTCCCCCCGTCGTCGTGGATCGTGCTGTGCACCGGTCTGCTCTCGCTGTTCCTCGCCCTCGGCAAGCGGCGCGGCGACCTCGAGCGCGAAGGCATCGCCGAACGTCCGTCGCTCGACGGGTACACGATCGGGTTCATCGACCAGGCCCTCGGGATGATGGCCGCGGCAACGGTCGTGGTGTACGCGCTGTTCACGGTGTCGGACTACGCGCAGTTCCGCTTCCACGCCGAAGGCCTCTACCTCACGACGTTCCCGGTCGTCGTCGGGATCCTGCGCTACCTGCAGGTGGTCGTCGTGCAGGGCGTGTACGGATCCCCGGCCGACATCGTGCTGCGCGACCGTCCGCTGCAGCTCATCGGTGCGATCTGGCTCGGCCTCTTCGCCATCTTCGTGTACGCATGAGCGAACTCGCTCCCGGGTCACGGGACGCCGTCGTCACCGGGGCCGCGGGTTGGCTCGGTCAGAACCTCGTGCGCACGCTCGCGGGCCGGCGCGCCCGGGTGCGCTGCCTCGTCCGCACACCGGCGGAGGCGGCATCGCTGGAGGTGCTGTCGCCGGTGATCGAGCCGGTCGTGGGCGACGTTCGTGACCCGATCGCCATCGACCGGCTGTTCGAGGGGATGGGCCCGGTGTCCGTGTTCCACACCGCGGCGATCATCCATCCCGAGGCCCGCACCCGCGAGGTCTTCGACGTGAACGTCGGTGGGACGGCGCTCCTGGTCGACCAGGCGAAGCGTGCCGGTGCGGTGCGCTTCCTGCACGTGTCGTCGAACTCGCCCTTCGGTCTGAACCCGTACGTGGAGCACCGCTTCACCGAGACGTCGCCGTACGACCCCTACCTCTCGTACGGGCAGTCGAAGATGGAGGCGGAGCTGTTGGTCAAGCGCGCGCAGGAGGCCGGCGACATGACGACGGTCATCCTCCGCGCTCCGTGGTTCTACGGCCCGTACCAGCCCGCCCGTCAGACCCGCTTCCTCGCCGCGGTGCGCAAGGGCCGCTTCCCGATCGTCGGTGACGGGCGCAACCGGCGGTCGATGGTCTACACGGATGATCTGGTGCAGGGGCTCCTGCTCGCGGAATCGGTCGAGGCCGCCGCGGGGCGCGCCTACTGGATCGCCGACGCCGAGGCCTACGAGATGCGGGCGGTCGTCGAGGGGGTCCGTGCCGCAGCGCGCGCGGAGGGCCTCCACGTGGTCGACTTCCAACCAAGGTTGCCGCGCGTTGCAGGCGCAGTCGCGGCGAGGCTCGACCACCTCGCGCAGGCCAACGGTCGCTACGTGCAGTCCTTGCACGTGCTCGGCGAGCTCGGCGCCACGATCGCGTGTGACATCAGCGCCAGCCGCAACGAGCTGGGCTACGAGCCGAGCGTCGGCTTGGTGGAAGGGATGCGACGCAGCATCCGCTGGTGTGCCGAGAACGGGCAACCCGTCTAGTGGCTCGTCGCGCCCTCGTCACCGGTGGCTCGGGTTACTTCGGCTCGGTGCTGGTGGACACGCTCGCGCGGGAGGGCTGGGACGTCCGGGTCTTCGACCTGAACCCGCCCGCTGCGAGCGACGTGGAGGTCGACTTCGTGCAGGGCGACATCCGCGATCGGGACGTCGTGTTGCGCGCCTGCACCGGGATGGACGTGGTGCACCACAACGTCGCGCAGGTCCCGCTGGCGAAGGACCCGGCGCTGTTCGACGAGGTGAACGAGTGGGGGACCGCCAACCTGCTCGTCGCCGCGCGTGCCGCCGGTGTGGAGAAGGTCGTCTACACGTCGTCGAGCGCCGTGTTCGGCCGGCCCGACACCAACCCCGTGACCGAGACGACGCCGGCGCGGCCGCTCGAGGCCTACGGGAGGGCGAAGCTGCGGGGCGAGCTGCTCTGCCGCGAGGCGGCGGCGTCTGGTCTCGACGTCACCGTCATCCGACCCCGCACGATCCTCGGCCATGGCCGGCTCGGGATCATGAGCGTGCTCTTCGAGCTCGTTGCCGCTGGTGGGCCGGTGTTCGTCCTCGGCGGCGGTCGCAACGTGTACCAGTTCGTGCACGCGTCGGATCTCGCCGACGCGTGCAGGCGGGCCGGGGAGCGGCCGGGCGCGGCGACGTACAACATCGGCGCGGCAGAGTTCGGGACGATGCGCGAGACGCTCGAGGCGTTGGTCGAGCACGCCGGCACCGGCTCGAAGGTGCGCTCGTTGCCCAAGGCTCCTGCTGCCGCGGCGATGCACGTGCTCTCCGCACTGGGCCTCGCCCCGTTCGCGCCGTACCACTGGTTGATGTACGGCCAGTCGCTCTGGTTCGACGTCACGCGGGCGCGGGACGAGCTGGGCTGGGTCCCGCAGCACGCCAACACCTCGATGCTCATCGAGTCGTACGAGTGGTTCCTGGAGCACCGCGCCGACACCGACGTCGAGGGCCGGTCACGCCACCGGTCCCCCGTCCCCCCCGGCGTCCTCCGGTTGCTCCGCTACCTCCCCTGAGGTTGCCTTCCGGTTCTCTGGACGCTGAGCCGTGCCCATCACGGCTGAAGGTCCACAGAGCTCCAC
>JBEEGB010000522.1:0-2834 GCA_041166585.1 Acidimicrobiaceae bacterium | reverse complement strand
GGCCGCTCAAGATGATCAACGGCGTGACGAGCGAGTTCGGGCAGGTGCTCTTCGACGGTGCACGGGTCCCCGCGGCGAACATGATCGGCGATCCGGGCGAGGGTTGGCGACTGGCGATGACGGTGGTGAGCCACGAGCGCGAACCCACCGAGCTCGGCTACGTGGCGCGCTACAGCAAGTTGGTGAAGGAGCTCGAGTCCAACGTGCGGGCCGCGCCCGAGCGCTTCCGTCCCGATCAGATCGAGGCGCTCGGTCGTGCGTACGTCGAGTCCGAGATGCTGCGGCTCCATGTGCGCCGGCGACTCTCCGAGCGGCTCGACGGGATCACGCACGGGCCCGATGGATCAATCGACAAGCTCCTGATGACCGGGGTCGAGCAGGCGGTCGGTCACGCCGCGCTCGCGGTGGGGGACACCTCGCCAGTGCTCGACGCCGACGACACCTGGCTGAAGGTCTACCTCTACAGCCGCGCCCAGAGCGTCATGGGCGGCACCGCGCAGATCCAGAAGAACATCATCGCCACGCGGATCCTCGGTCTCCCAACAGCTTGAGCGAACGGTCTGCCGCTACTCGCATCGGTGCGCCAGAGCGAGGCATCATGCACTCCCGCCGAGGAGTGCCTTCGGGGAGGGCCGATGCCGAGCGCCGATGAGATCCGAGACGTTCAGCGAGCGACGTGGGCTGGGCTCTCTGCGGGCTGGGAGAAGTGGGACTCGGTGATCATGGATCAGCTGGGCCCGGTCGGCGCAGCGATGATCGAGCGTCTCGACATCGCTGAAGACTCTCAGCATCTCGACATTGCCGCAGGCACGGGTGAGCCGGGTCTGAGCATCGCGAGACTGTCGCCGAAGGGACGCGTCGTGCTGACCGACCTCGTCGCGGAGATGCTGGACATCGCCGCGCGACGAGCCAGGGCCCAAGGGATCGCCAACGTCGAGACGAAGGTGTGCAGCGCCGAAGACCTACCGTTCAACGACGCCACATTCGACAGCGTGTCGGTGCGTTTTGGGTACATGTTCTTCCCCGACGTGGCCAGGGCGACGGCCGAGTTCGCGCGCGTGCTCAAGCCGGGCGGACGTCTCTGCTCGTCGGTATGGGTCAAGCCCGAAGAAAACCCGTGGACGACGATCGCCATGCAGGCAATCGCGACCGAGGCGGTGGTGTCGCCACCCGACCCGGACGGACCGAACATGTTTCGGTGCACCGCCCCGGGATATGTCAGCGCCCTCTACGACGGCGCGGGGCTGCGTGACGTTTTCGAGTGGGACGTGGACGTCGAACTCGTGACGCGATCGCCCGAGCAGTATTGGGAGATGATCAGCGAGCACGTCTCACTCGCAGTGGCGGCGCTTCAGCAGGTCGACCAACCGGCGCGGGAGCGGATTCGGGCAAACGCCATTGCGAAGGTGAGCGCGTTCGAGAAGAACGGCAATGTCCGGGTCCCGGGCGTGGCGCGGTGCATCGTGGGAACCAAGTAGACCGCACTCAACCGGGCGGGTTCGCCTGCACGACGCGGGGTCCCTTGACACTCCAACGCACCAATGTCGACCAGCATCGGTGCACGATCGGTGAACCTCAGATGGGAGACTGTGGTGCTCGCTTTCCCGAACGCAGTTTCGCGGGAAGAGTGCGACTGAGATCCAGCGATGACTCCGAGAGGGGACAGCCATGACCGACACGCCAGTCGCCGTCGTTACCGGGGCGAGCCGCGGCATCGGACGCGCGGGCGCGCTCGCGCTGGCTGAGGCCGGGTTTGACGTCGCCGTGAGCGCCCGCACCGTCAGGGAGGGCGACGGTGCGTCCGACGCCACCTCCGTGCGCCAGGATCGCAGCACCGCCGTGGTGCCGGGCAGCCTCGAACGCACCGCAGAGGAGATCGAGGAGCGGGGCCGGCGCGCCTTGATCGTGCCGATGGACCTGCTCGATCGGGACGCCGTCCTCGCGCTCCCCGCGACCGTGCTCGGGGAGTGGGGCCGGATCGACCTGCTCTTCAACAACGCGATCTACAAGGGCGTCGGCACCCTCGACCGCGTCGCGGATCTCACGCCCGAGTCGATGCTCGACATGTTCACGGGCAACTTCGTGCACCAGGTGCTTCTGATCCAGGCGGTCCTGCCCCACATGCTCGAGCGGGGACGGGGCACGATCATCGACATGGTGTCCGGCTCGGCCCGGCTCGACCCCCAGGCGCCGCCGGGACAGGGCGGCTGGGGCATCCTCTACTCGGGGTCGAAGGCGGCGTTCGCGCGGGTGGCCGGCGGCATCAACGCTGAGTACCTGAGCTCTGGGATCAAAACGTTCAACGTCGACCCCGGCAACGTGGTCACCGAAGCCCGTAAGGCGATCAAGGCGGATGACGAGTACTCGGCCGGGTACGGGAGCGAGCCTGCCGAGGCCACGGGGAAGGTCGTGGCCTGGCTCGCCACTGACCCCGGTGCCGACCGGTTCCTCGGCAAGTGGATCTTCGCCCCGAAGCTGTGCTCCGACCTCGGCTTGCTCCCCGACTGGAAGTACGAGCCTGTCGGCTGAGAGTTGCCCGTGGTCTCGTGGCGCGGACGAGCAGCAGGAGAGGAACGAACCTCGGCGTGTACAGCACTCAGCGCCCAAAAAGTTCGGCGGGCGTCGCGTCCGACACGCGTGACTGCCGCTCCGCTCGGACCCTGAGGTGACACTGATGCACGCTGGGTGTTTGTGCACCTCGGTCCCGGTCCTCCGCCGCGCGGAGGCTTCCTGGTCTGGCAGTGTTTGGCAAGTACGAGTCCGATGATCCAGAGCGCGAGGAGAACGTAGAGGAGTCGCCAGCCTCACTCATGTCCCCGGTCGCGAGAGTTTGA
>JBEEGB010000521.1:0-2914 GCA_041166585.1 Acidimicrobiaceae bacterium | reverse complement strand
GAGCGCCTTGCGTCTGAGCTGCTCGACGCCAGCAACGGCCTCGGTGCCACCGCGAAGCGCAAGGAAGACATGCACAAGATGGCCGAGTCGAACAAGGCGTTTGCCCACTACCGTTGGTAGTCGGCCCGACAGCTGAGGAGCGCGTTATGGACCAGGAGCAGAAGACCCACCCGTAGCCCCGCCCGCCGCGCCGTTCGCCGGGGGGCAAGCCCCCTGGCCCAACCACGACCGGGCCGCAGCGCCCGGTCGTCCGCTGTCCGGCCCACGACCTTCCCGACCCACTGCCCTCGATCACACACCCGAATGAGAACCGAAGAAGAGAGAGATGCGTAGCACCCCGCTGAACCGAGTCCGCAACATCGGAATCATGGCCCACATCGACGCGGGCAAGACGACGACGACGGAGCGGATCCTCTACTACACCGGCCGGAACTACAAGATCGGTGAGGTCCACGAGGGCGCAGCCACGATGGACTGGATGGCTCAGGAGCAGGAGCGGGGCATCACCATCACCTCGGCGGCCACGACCTGTGTGTGGAACGACCACACGATCAACATCATCGACACCCCCGGCCACGTGGACTTCACGGTCGAGGTCGAGCGCTCGCTGCGCGTCCTCGACGGCGCGGTCGCGGTGTTCGACGGTGTCGCCGGCGTCGAGCCCCAGACCGAGACGGTCTGGCGCCAGGCCAACAAGTACGGCGTCCCCCGCATCTGCTTCATCAACAAGATGGACCGCCTGGGCGCGGACTTCTACGCCGCCCTCGCCAGCATCAAGGACCGCCTCCAGGCCAACACCGCCGTCATCCAGCTGCCGATCGGCGCGGAGGGCAACTACACCGGCGTCATCGATCTGCTCGACATGAAGGCGCTGGTCTGGCACAACGAGGAGCTCGGCGCGAAGTGGGACGTCACCGAGATCCCCGACGACCTCCTCGCCCAGGCGGAGGAGTACCGCCACGAGCTGGTGGACGTGCTCTCGAGCCACAGCGACGCGATCCTCGAGAAGTACCTCGCTGACGAGGAGATCACCAGCCAGGACCTTCGCGAGGCCCTGCGCGACGCGACCATCGCCGGCGCGGTCGTGCCCGTGCTCAACGGTTCGGCGTTCAAGAACAAGGGAGTGCAGCCGCTGCTCGACGCCGTCGTCGACTACCTGCCGTCGCCCCTCGACCTGCCGCCCACCACGGGCATCGACCCGAAGGGCAAGGAGGAGCTGTCGCGCAAGGCTGACGACGGCGAGCCCTTCGCTGCGCTCGCCTTCAAGATCATGACCGACCCCCACGTCGGCAAGCTCGTGTACTTCCGGGTGTACAGCGGCCACATCGACAAGGGCGACCAGGTGCTCAACCCGCGCACGGGCAACAAGGAGCGCGTCGGTCGCATCCTGGCGATGCACGCCAACCACCGCGAGGACAAGGACGCCGTCTACGCGGGCGACATCGTCGCCGGCGTGGGCCTCAAGGACACGAAGACGGGTGACACCCTCACCTCGCCGGGCGCGCCGATCGTGCTCGAGCGTCTCGAGTTCCCCGCGCCCGTGATCCACGTGGCGGTCGAGCCCAAGACCAAGGTCGACCAGGACAAGATGAGCCGTGCCCTCCAGGCGCTGTCAGAGGAGGACCCGACCTTCCAGGTCCGCACCGACGAGGAGACCAACCAGACGATCATCTCGGGCATGGGCGAGCTCCACCTCGAGATCATCGTCGACCGCATGATGCGCGAGTTCAAGGTCGACGCCAACGTCGGCAAGCCGCAGGTGGCCTACCGCGAGACGATCACCAAGCCCGTGCAGAAGGTCGTGTACCGCCACGTCAAGCAGACCGGCGGCAAGGGCCAGTTCGCGCACGTCGTCATCGACCTCGAGCCCACCGGCCCGGGAGGCGGCTACGAGTTCGTCGACAAGATCACCGGCGGTCGCATCCCGAAGGAGTACATCCCCTCGGTCGACCAAGGCATCCAGGAGTCGCTCACGTCGGGCGTGCTCGCGGGCTACCCCGTCGAGGACCTCCGGGTGACGCTCCAGGACGGCTCGTCGCACGACGTCGACTCGTCCGAGATGGCGTTCAAGATCGCCGGCTCGATGGCGTTCAAGGAGGCTGCCCGCAAGGCGGCGCCCGTGCTGCTCGAGCCGATCATGTTCGTCGAGGTCGTCACGCCTGACGACTACATGGGTGACGTCATCGGCGACCTCAACAGCCGGCGCGGCCAGGTGCAGGGCATGGACCAGCGCGGCAACGCGCAGGCCATCCGGGCCACCGTGCCGCTGTCGGAGATGTTCGGCTACGTGAACGACCTCCGGTCACGCACCCAGGGCCGGGCCACCTACACGATGCAGTTCGATTCCTACCAGCAGTGTCCCGCCAGCGTGCAGGACGAGATCGTCAAGCGGGTACGGGGCGAGTAGCCTCTGGCGCCCGCCAACGGGCGCAGCCGCGCAAGGCAGTGCAAGCAAGACCACCTGACGAAGAAGGATTTCGAGGAGCGACATGGGCAAGGCGAAGTTTGAGCGGAACAAGCCTCATTTGAATGTGGGGACCATGGGTCATATTGATCATGGGAAGACGACGCTCACGGCTGCGATCACTCGGGTGTTGGCGGCGGCGAACCCGAATGTGCAGGTGATGGCGTTTGATCAGATTGATAAGGCGCCGGAGGAGAAGGCGCGGGGGATCACGATCAACATCGCGCATGTGGAGTATGAGACGGAGAACCGGCATTACGCGCATGTGGATATGCCGGGGCATGCGGATTACATCAAGAACATGATCACGGGTGCGGCGCAGGTGGATGGGGCGATTTTGGTGGTGGCGGCGACGGATGGGCCGATGCCTCAGACCCGGGAGCATGTGTTGTTGGCGCGTCAGGTGGGGGTGCCGTCGATTGTGGTGGCGTTGAACAAGGTGGACATGGT
>JBEEGB010000520.1:0-5954 GCA_041166585.1 Acidimicrobiaceae bacterium | reverse complement strand
AGGTCGACCTGCTCCCGGAGGATCAGGTGCAGCAGGAGGTCGAACGGCCCCTCGAACACGGAGGTCTGGACCTCGTAAGGCATCTGCCCATCATAGGAGTTGCACCGATGTCGTTTCGGAATGGTTCCGGGCCGGACCCCCGGCTCCCCTACGATCCCGGCCCTATGACTCGCGTCTTCTCGGGCATGAAGCCCACCGGCGACGCGACGCTGGGGAGCCTCCTCGGCGCCCTGCGCAACTGGGTCACGGACCAGAACCCCGACGCCTTCTACTGCGTCGTGGACCTGCATGCCCTCACCGCGCCCATCGACCCGGTCGAGCTGCGGAGCCAGTCGCTCGAGCTGGCCACCCTGTTCGTGGCCGTCGGCCTCGATCCCGAGGTGTGCACGGTGTTCGTGCAGAGCCACGTCCACCAGCATGCGGAGCTGGCTTGGCTGATGGAGTGCACGGCGTCCTACGGCGAGCTGAGCCGCATGACGCAGTTCAAGGACAGGTTCCAGCGCAAGGAGTCGGTGTCCGGCGGGGTGTTCACGTACCCGGCGTTGATGGCGGCCGACATCCTCCTCTACGGCACCGAGGAGGTGCCGGTGGGCGACGACCAGCGCCAGCACGACGAGCTGACCCGCGACCTCGCCGAGCGGTTCAACTCGCGCTACGGGCCGACCTTCACCGTGCCCAAGGCCGTCGTGCGCGAGGCCGGTGCCCGGGTCATGGACCTCCAGGACCCGACCCGCAAGATGTCCAAGTCGGAGAGCTCCCCTGCCGGCACGATCCTCGTGCTCGAGGACCTGAAGTCCGTGGCGAAGAAGATCGGCCGAGCGGTGACCGACAACGACGGCGAGGTCCGCTACGACCCGGCGACCAAGCCGGGAGTGTCCAACCTGCTCGAGATCCTGGCGGCGTGCACCGGGGAGAAGCCTGACGTCCTCGCGACGCGCTACACCCAATACGGACCGCTCAAGACCGACGTGGCGGCGGCCGTGACCGAGCTGCTCGAACCGATCCAGAAGCGGTACGCCGAGCTGTCGGCCGACCCGGTCACGATGACGAAGGTGTTGGAGGCCGGAGCGGAGCGGGCACGAGCGGTCGCGGCTCCGACCCTCGAGCTGGCCCAGCGCAACGCCGGCCTGCTGCCACCGAGCAGCCGATGAGCGGCCGGTGAGCAGCGACACCGTCGCCGTCGGGCTCTTCGTCGTCGGCTACCCGGCCGCCATCGCGGTCATCGTGCGGTGGGTGCCCGTCGTCCGGGAGCGCCGGACGACGTGGTTCGCGGTGCACCAGGCGGCCGTCGCGGCGATCGTCGCGGGACAAGCGCTCAAGGGCAACGGCCCGGGCGTGGTGATCAACGGCGCCTGGTTCGTCGTCGCCGCCGGTTGGTACCTCAGTCGTCGTCGGCGGCCTTGAGGGCGTCCGCCACGCGGCGGTCGATGGTCCACTGATCGGGAGGCAGGTGGTGCTCCCGGGCCCAGGCCTCGGTCACCGTGTCCGCTCCTGCCATCGCCAGGAGGTCACCACCGAGCTGCGGGTGGAGCAGGTAGAGCCCCATCCGACGAGTGAAGCCGTTGGACTTCGTCCACGTCGTCGCCTCGGCGCGCCCGGCCGCCATGCCGGCCAGCGTCGCCATCACCCGGCCGTAGGTCCGCAACCCGGACACCGTCTTCCCCACGTCGTGCAGCAACGCGGCCGCGAGCACCGGCCGGCCCGCCTCGTGGCCGAGCGAGCGAGCCACCTCGCGCGCGACGGCGACCGCATGGCGGCGGTCGGGGTTGGACATCGTCGCCCACAGCTCGACCTCGCCGGGCAGCAGCTGCGCGCGCGCCCACGCCTCGTTGCTCGACGTCGGTCCCCCGGGACGGAGGGAGCCGAAGAAGCGCCGAGCGAGGTGCGCGATGGCCACGGGGAAGCCGCGTCAGGCGTGCTTGATGCAGTAGCGCGAGGCCGGCATGGCCTCGAGCCGCGCATCGGTGATGTCCTCGCCGCACACCTCGCACTTGCCGTAGCTGCCGGCGGCCAGCTTCTCGAGCGCGAGCTCGACATCGGCCAGCTGATCCTGCAGCGAGGCCGCCAGGACCCTGGTCTCGCCCTGCTCGGCTGCGACCTGACCGGAATCGGCGAAGTTCTCGTCGAAGCTCATCGAGCCGTCCCCGGCCACGCCGAAGTCAGCCAGCTGGTGGAGCAGCTCGGCGCGCTCCGATTCCAGCGCTGCCTGTGCGGCGGCGGTCACCTTGGGGTTGGCCATGGACGAAGAGGTTACCTGGCCTCGCCTCGATGGGCGCGAGGGTGAGCGGCCTCGTAGACCCGCCAGAGCCGTTCGGTGCTGACCTTGGTGTACAGCTGGGTGGTCGTGATCGACGCGTGACCGAGCAGCTCCTGCACGGCCCGGATGTCGGCCCCGTGGTCCACCATGTGCGTCGCGCACGAGTGCCGGAGGACATGTGGGCTCAACAGCCCACCGAGCCCAGCACGGTCGCCGTGGCCCTTCACGACCAGCCATGCGCCCTGGCGGGTGAGACGACCGCCGCGAGCGTTGAGGAACACCGCTTCGGCATCGCCCCGCCGGCGCCACTGCTTCGGTGCGACGTCGGGACGCCCACCGGCGTCGAGCCAGACCTCGAGGGCGCGACGGGCCATGGTGCCGAGCGGCACGATGCGCTCCTTCGCCCCTTTGCCGAACGCCCGCACCAGCCGGCCGTCGAGGTCGACGTCGGCGAGCGAGAGGCCGACGAGCTCGGCGATCCGCAGACCCGTGCCGTACAGCACCTCCAGCACCGCGCGGTCACGCCGCGCGATGGGACCGTCGCCGACCACGCTGCCGAGCAGCGCCTCGACCTGCGCTTCGGAGAGCGCCTTCGGCAACCCGGACGGGACCCGGGGTGCCTCGACGTCAGCGCCAGGGTCGACATCGACCATGCCCTCGTCCGCGAGGAAGCGGTGCAACGAGCGCACGACCACCGTCGCCCTCGCCACCGAAGCGGGCGCGCGTCCCAACGTGCGCAGGTGCGCGACGTAGGCGGTGATGTCGTGCTCGGCGACATCACCGACCGTTGGGACACCGCGCGCCACGAGCCACCGCCAGTAGGCCAGCAGATCACGCCGGTAGGCCGTCAGCGTGCTGGCCGAGCGACCACGCTCGACCGCGAGCCACGTCAGCAGCTCCTCCGCCTCGATGGGCAGCTCGAGGAGCGGCTCGACCGGCTGCACGTCCATCAGCTCATGCCGAGCCGTTCGCGGGCCAGCAACAACCCGATGATGGTCTTTGCGTCTTTGATCTCACCGGCCGCGATCAGTGAGGGCGCGTCAGCCAACGCGACGCGCTCGATCTGCATCGCCATCTCCTCGACGCCGTCGCGCTCCATGGCACACGCGGTGAGGTCCCGCGCGAGGAACACGAACGAGTGCTCATCGCTGAAGCCAGGCGAGTTGTAGAACTCCACGAGCAGCTCGAGCCGGCCCGCGACGAGACCGACCTCCTCAGCGAGCTCTCGCGCCGCGGTGATCGCGACGTCTTCGCCGGCGACATCGCGCTTGCCGGCAGGCACCTCCAGGAGCTCCGCGTCGAGCGGTGCCCGGTACTGGCGGACGAGCGTCACCGTGCCGTCCTCGTGCGCGGGCACGATCGACACCGCGCCGGGGTGGTGGACGATGTCGCGCTCGAACTCCTCGCCGTCGGGCCCGACGAACGTGCCCGACGCGACCGAGATGACGTAGCCCTTGTAGATCTCTCGCTCGCCTCGCTTGGCGAACGAGGTCAAGGCGCGGCGACGGCGAGCGACTCGTCCGCGGTGAGGAAGAGGTGGGGGTTGCGGCCTTCGGCACGGGCAAGGGCTGCGCCGATGAACGCACGGAACAGCGGCGCCGGTCGATCGGGACGGCTCTTGAACTCGGGGTGCGCCTGCGTGCCGACCCAGAACGGGTGCCCGTCCAGCTCGACGAACTCGACGAGGCGACCGTCCGGTGACACGCCTGAGCACACCAGGCCGGCCGCCTCGAACTTCGAGCGGTACTTGTTGTTCAGCTCGTAGCGGTGGCGATGGCGTTCGGACACGACACGCTCACCGTACGCGGCGGCGACCTTGGAGCCCGGCAGCAGCTCGGCGTAGTACGCCCCGAGCCGCATGGTGCCTCCCTTGTCGGTGACGTCCTTCTGGCTCGCCATCATGTGGATGACGGGGTGCGGCGACTGCGGGTCGACCTCGGCGGAGTTGGCCCGCTCGAGCCCGAGCACGTTGCGAGCGAACTCGATGACCATCATCTGCAACCCGAGGCACAGGCCGAGGCAGGGGATCCCCTGCTCGCGCGCGTAGCCGGCCGCGGCGATCTTGCCTTCGATGCCTCGCTCGCCGAACCCGCCGGGGATGACGATGCCGTCGAGGTCCGCGAGCCGTCCGGCGGCGAGCAGGCCCTCCACCTCTTCGGCCTGGATCCAGTCGACCTCGACGTTGGCGCCGTGGTGGAACCCGCCGTGCTTCAGCGCCTCGACCACCGACAGGTACGCGTCCTGGAGGCTGACGTACTTGCCGATGAGCCCGATGCGGACGGGCCGCTCCGCGGTCTCGACCTTGTCGACGAGGATCTCCCAGTCGGTCAGGTCGGGTTCGATGCCGGGCGCGAGGTCGAGCTGACGGCAGATGACGTCGTCGAGCCCCTCCTCGTGCAGGACGAGCGGGATCTCGTAGAGGTTGCGGGCGTCGGCCGCGTTGACCACCGCGTTCGGGGCGACGTCGCAGAGGTTCGAGATCTTGCGCTTGAGTCCGTCGGAGATCGGTTGCTCGCTGCGGCAGACGATGGCGTCCGGCTGGATGCCACGGGCGCGCAGCTCGGTGACCGAGTGCTGCGTCGGCTTGGTCTTCTGCTCACCGGAGGGCCCGATGAACGGCACGAGCGTGACGTGCACGTAGCAGACGTGGTCGCGACCCACGTCCAGGCGGTACTGGCGGATCGCTTCCAGGAACGGGAGGATCTCGATGTCGCCGACGGTGCCGCCGATCTCGGTGATCACGACGTCGACGTCGTCACCGGCCAGGCGGTTGATGCGCCGCTTGATCTCGTCGGTGATGTGCGGGATCACCTGGACGGTCTTGCCGAGGTAGTCACCGCGCCGCTCAGCCGCGAGCACGGCCGAGTAGATCGAGCCCGTGGTCGCGTTCGAGTCACGCGAGAGGCGCTCGTCGATGAACCGTTCGTAGTGCCCGAGGTCGAGGTCGGTCTCACCGCCGTCGTCGGTGACGAACACCTCGCCGTGCTCGAACGGGTTCATGGTCCCCGGGTCGACGTTGATGTACGGGTCGAGCTTCTGCATCGTCACCCGCAGGCCACGGCATTTGAGCAGACGACCGAGAGACGACGCGGTGAGGCCTTTTCCCAGCGAAGAAGCCACCCCGCCCGTCACGAAGATGTGTTTCGTCACGGGAGACCACCATACCGCAGCCCCCACCGATTCCCGGTGGATCCCCCCGCCCCCACCGCAATGTTGGATGCGAACGGTGCGAAAACCGCTACGAACCCTCCGAAGTTCGAGCGCGGACCTCGGCCAGGAGCTCGGTCGCGTGCTGGCGCGCCGTCTCGCTGTCCGGTGAACCCGAGAGCATCCTCGACAGCTCGATGACCCGATCCTCGTCGCCGAGGACGGTGGCCTGGGCGGTCGTCACCATCCCGCTGTCGTCCTTGCGCACCGCCACCTGCGACGTGGCGTGCACCGCGACCTGGGGAAGGTGGGTGACGACGAGGACCTGGCGATCGCGGGCCAGCGCGGAGAGCGCGGCGCCGACGGCGAGCGCAGCGGTGCCCCCGATGCCGGCGTCGACCTCGTCGAAGACCAGGGTCGGTGGACCGGACTCGTCGGCCGAGCCGCTCAGCACGAGGCGCAGCGCGAGCATCGCCCGCGCCAGCTCGCCACCTGATGCCACCTTGGCCAACGGCAGGAGCGGCGCGCCGGGGTTCGCGGCGAGCAGGAA
>JBEEGB010000519.1:0-6026 GCA_041166585.1 Acidimicrobiaceae bacterium | reverse complement strand
GCGCCGCGCTTGGCCACGAGCTCGCCGTCGTCCTCGCGGTGGAACGAGAGGGGTCCACGGTTGGACAGGATCACGACGGGACGTCCCATGGCTCGCTCGAAGTTACCGTTGCCAGGTGCGCGTGGTGGCAGCCCCCGACAAGTTCCGTGGCACGGCCACCGCGGCCGAGGTCGCGGCGGCCGTCGCGCGCGCCGCGAAGGCCGCCGGCTGGGAGTGCGCGGAGATCCCGCTGGCCGATGGCGGCGAGGGAACGCTCGAGGCGCTCGGTGGCCCGAACCGGCGCACCGTCGTCACCGGCCCCCTCGGCGATCCGGTCGAGGCCGAGTGGCGCCTGGCCGGACGGACGGCGGTGATCGAGATGGCGCGGGCATCGGGCCTCGACCTCGTCGGCGGGCCAGAGGGCAACGATCCCATCGCCGCTTCGACGTACGGCACCGGCGAGCTGATCATGGCGGCACTCGACGCCGGCGCGCGTCGCATCCTCGTCGGTGTGGGTGGCTCGGCCACCACGGATGGCGGCCTCGGCGCGCTGCGCGCTCTCTACCCCCTTCCGCGGCTGCGCGGCGTCGAGCTGCTCGTCGCCTGCGACGTGCGAACCGGTTTCGTGGAGGCGGCCGAGGTGTTCGCGCCGCAGAAGGGCGCGTCGACCGCGCAGGTCGAGCTGCTGCGGAGGCGGTTGGAGCGGCTCGCTCAGGTCTACCGCGAGGACCACGGCATCGACGTCGCCGCAATGCACGGGGCGGGCGCAGCGGGTGGCTTGGCGGGAGGGCTCGCCGCCGCCGGTGCGTCGCTCGTCGAGGGCTTCGACCTCGTCGCCGACGAGCTCGATCTCGATGCCGCGCTCGACGGAGCCGACCTCGTCGTCACCGGCGAGGGGTTCCTCGACGAGCAGTCGTTCGACGGCAAGGTCGTCGGCGGTGTGCTCGATCGGGCCATGGAAGCCGGTGTCCCGGTGCTCGCGGTGGCGGGCGAGGTCTTCGACGACGCCGGGCTGCGGCTGCAGGCCGTCTCGCTGGTGGAGCGCTTCGGCGAGGAGCGCTCGCGGAGCGACACCGTCGCGTGCGTCGAGCAGGTGGTCGCCGAGGCCCTCGCGAAGCTCAAGCGCTGAGCTCTCTCGCCGTCCGCGCGCCACGTCCGTCGCTCCGTTTCTGTGGACGCTCGGCCGTGATCTTCACGGCTCACAGTCCACAGAACCACGCCCCCTGCCCACTGTGGACGCTCGCATCCCGCCAGGCACGGCTCAGAGCCCACAGTGGGCACAGAGCTGGCGCGCTCGAGGGCTCAGCGGCTGGCTTTGCGGTTCGTCGCCCACGTGATCACGACGACCGCGAGCAGCACCAGCAGCACGATCTTCAGGAAGCCGACGATGATCCCGACGATCGCTCCGACGAAGAGGAAGATCGACGCGACCACGACGATCGCGGCGAACAGCGACCACCCGAGAGAAGGAGGCCGGTCAGGGGTTGCCATCGCCTGCAAGAGTACGGCGAATGGGACACGATCTGGCATCGATGGACGCGACGGCACAGGCCCAGCTGGTGGCCAAGGGGGAGTGCTCACCGGCCGAGCTGGTCGATGCGGCCATCGCCCGCATCGAGAAGGTCAACCCCGCGATCAACGCGGTGATCCACGAGCTGTTCGACAGGGCTCGGGCCGAGGCGGCATCACCGGCGCTGCCTGAGGGCCCCTTTCGTGGCGTGCCCTTCGTGATGAAGGACCTCGCCTGCCACATGAAGGGCGAGCCGTTCCACGAGGGCATGGCCCTGCTGAAGCGCGTCGGCTGGAGCGAGGACTTCGAGACCTCCCTCGCTCGCCGCTTCCGTGAGGCAGGCCTCGTGGTGGTGGGCAAGACCAACACGCCCGAGCTCGGCATCCTCCCCACCACCGAGCCCCTGGCCTACGGCCCCACCCGGAACCCGTGGGACACCTCGCGCTCGACCGGCGGTTCGAGCGGTGGCTCGGCGGCCGCGGTCGCGGCCGGTCTCGTGCCGGCCGGGCATGCCAACGACGGCGGCGGCTCGATCCGCATCCCGGCCAGCGCGTGCGGACTCGTGGGGCTCAAGCCCAGCCGCGGCCGCGTGTCGCTCGCGCCCGAGTTCGGCGACGTGATGGGCGGCCTCACCGTCGAGCTGACGGTCAACCGCTCGGTCCGCGATGCCGCGACGTTCCTGGACATCGCGTCCGGGTACGAGCCGGGCGATCCGTTCGTCGCCCCGACGCCCAGCCGCTCGTACCGCGACGAGGTCGGTGTTGACCCTGGGTCGCTGCGCATCGGGATGATGACCGTGTCGCCCGGCGGAGCGGTGCCCGTCCACCCCGACTGCGTCGCAGCGACCGAGGCCGCCGGTCGCTTGCTCGAATCGCTCGGCCACCGCGTCGAGACGTCACATCCGGACGCACTCGACGCCGCCGACTTCACCACCAACTTCATCACCGACTGGGCCGCGGGTGCGGCGTGGAACCTCGACTACTGGTCGCGGCGGGTGGGGAGCCCGGTGGTCGCTGACGATGTCGAGCCACTCACGTGGGCGCTGGCGGAGCGCGGCCGGTCGAACTCCGCGGCCCAGTGGCTCGAGGCCCGCGAGTGGCTGCAGCGCAACGCCCGCGAGTGCGCGGGCTGGTGGGAGGACGACGGCGGCTTCGACCTGCTCCTCACGCCGACGCTGGCCGAACCGCCGCCGCCGCTCGGTTCGTTCGACTCACCCGCCGAGCATCCGTTGCAGGGGCTCTTCCGCGCGGCGGCGTTCGTGCCGTTCACGCCGCCCTTCAACGTGAGCGGTCAACCCGCGATCTCGCTGCCGTTGCACTGGAGCGACGACGGTCTGCCGATCGGCGTGCAGCTCGTCGCCGCGTACGGGCGCGAGGACGTGCTGGTGCGTCTCGCGGCTCAGCTCGAGTCGGCTGCGCCGTGGTCAGATCGCCGTCCGCCCACCTTCGCGTCGTGATCTGCCGCTCGGGTCAGGTCGACCTCGTCGCGCAGGTCGACCGGCCGTCGCAGCAGCACCATCGCCCGGGCCACGATCTCGAGCGACTCCTCCGCGTTCGACGGGGGGTGGACCATCGCCCGGTCGATCGCGGCGAGCGCGGCCTCCGGCGGACAGTCCATGAGGTGGACGATGAGCTCCGCCAGGCGTTCCCGCTGGAGATCCATTGCCACACTGATCGGATCGGACCAGGTCGCGCTTGAGTCGTTTGGCCCACGCTCACCGATACGATCCGGGCCCATGAGCGCCAAGGTCCGGGTCCCGACCATCTTCCGCACGCTGACGGGCGGCCAGTCCCAGGTCGAGGTGGAGGGAGCCACCGTGAGCGACGTGCTCGACGCGCTCGAGGCCGCGCACCCGGGCTTCAAGGGAAGGCTCCTCGACGGCGAGGGCAACCTGGTCCGGTCCGTCAACGTGTTCGTGGCCGACGATGACGTCCGGTACACGGGCGGGCTCGACACGAAGGTCCCCGACGGCGAGACGGTCACGATCATGCCGGCCGTCGCCGGAGGATGACCCTCCAGCCCTCAATGTGACGGCTGCGCCGGTCGATACAGGGCTGTGCCCGACGTCCTGATCGTTGATGACGACCCAGACATCCGCGGCATGTTGAGCTTCACGCTCGCCGACCTCGGCTTCGATGTGCGGGAGGCGAAAGACGGCAACGACGCGCTCGACGAGCTGGCGGATGCTGCACCCGACTGCATGGTGCTGGATCTGATGATGCCCGGCCTCGACGGGTTCAGCGTGCTCGAGGCGATGCGGGCCAGGGGCCTCGCCGCCACCACGCCCGTCGTGATCCTCACGTGCAAGGCCGACGAGAAGTCGCTGGTGCGGGGCTGGGAGCTCGGCGCGGTCGAGTTCCTCACCAAGCCGATCGACCCCTACGTGCTCGCGGCCAAGATCGCCGCCATCGTCGGCTAACCCAGCTGGGCCAGCAGCTCCTCGCGGGGCGGGCCGAGCACCGGCTCAGGCGGGCGGCTGTCGCGGTCTTGGTAGGCGGCGAGCACACGACCGGTGACGTCGGCGTCGCGCAGCAGCGCGTCGGGCGTCGTCAGCAGGTTGAACGTACGCAGGAAGGCACGCAGCACGACGTTGTCGGTGCGCATCGCCGGCAGGAGACCTTCTCGCATGATCGCCCGGAACGGGTCCTCGTCGCCGGCGCCCTCCGCGATCGCCCGTGCCTGGCGGTCCTGGGCGATGGCGGCCTGGTACCACGGCTCGACGTCGCGGGCCGAGGCCTCCTCGTAGCTGTTGGCCCGCGCCGCGGGATCGTCGGGATGCTCGGCGCAGGCGTCGGCGAGCAGCGTCGCCTGCACCATCGCCAGCGAGCAACCCCGCCCGTACATCGGGTTCGTGCAGGTGTGGGCGTCGCCGATCGCGTGGAAGCCGAGGACGAGCGGCGAGCCTGCGTCGTCGACGTAGCGCCGGATGCGGTTGAGCAGGCGGGCCATCACGTGGACCGGCGTGATCGCCTCGGCCCGCTCGGAGTCGAGCCAATCACGGGTCGCGGCGAGGATCCGGCCGGTGCGATCGAACGTGTCGGGGTCGAGCAGCCGCCGGCGGAGCTCGTCGTCGTGGGAGCCGGTGGCCAGGGTGACCGAGAACGTTCGGTTGTCACCGGGGAACGTGGCGTACTTCAGGTAGCCGAGGTCACCGCCGATCGGTCCCACCTGCGCCGGTGGCTCGGCCCCCGGCCGCAACCGGTAGAAGCGCGAGAGGTAGACGATCCCGGTGTCCTCTTCGGTCTCATCGATCTCGACCCCGAGCGGCGCCAGCCAGGCGGGGACGTCGCCGCGCCGCCCGGTGGCCGCCACCACCATGTCCGCGTCGAGGACGAGGGTCTCGCCGTCCCGGCTGGCGTGGACCCCGGTGACCGTCGCCGCCCGATCCCCGTCGGCGGGTCGGCCGGTGAGCCCGTCGACGATCACGCCGTCCAGCATCTCGACGTGCGGTGCTGCGAGGACGGTGCGCCGCAGCACCCACTCGAACGTCGTGCGCCGGCACGCCAGCATCACGAGGTCGTCGTCGCCGGGCTTGGGCGACGGGTCATCGATCGTCTCGGGCATGTCTGCGGTGAGCGGCCACTCGGTGACCCCGGCCGCGAACAGCGCGTCGAGCACGTCGGGGTAGCGGTCGCGCAGCAGGTTGCGGAGACGAGCCAGCAGGGCGTGGGAGTGCCGGACCTGGGGAGCACCCCGGCGATCCCACTCGAAGGCCTCGTCGGGATCGTGGGGCAGCGGCGTGCGGTCCCGCTCGAGCACCCTCACCTCGTGCCCGGCCCTCGAGAGGGCGAGCGCGGCCCCCAGCCCGCCGACCCCTGCTCCGATCACGACCACCTTCATGGGCGATGGGCTAGCACCACGCGACTCGACGTTGCGAACCAGCGCAGGACGTGCTTTGCTTTAGCAGTCTCGTATCGAGAGTGCTAACGATCAGCTTCACGAGCAGAACACCCCTATGGAGGGACGAAGAACATGCCGAAGATCATCGCCTTCGATGAAGAGGCTCGACGCGGGCTCGAGGCGGGCATGAACAAGCTCGCCGACGCCGTTCGAGTCACGCTTGGCCCGAAGGGGCGCAACGTGGTCCTGGAGAAGAAGTGGGGCGCTCCCACCATCACCAAGGACGGCGTCTCCGTCGCCAAGGAAGTCGAGCTGGAGGACCCGTACGAGAAGATCGGGGCCGAGCTCGTCAAGGAAGTCGCCAAGAAGACCGACGACATCGCCGGCGACGGCACCACCACCGCAACGGTGCTGGCCTGGGCCATGGTCCGTGAGGGCCTGCGCAACGTGGCCGCAGGGGCCAACCCGATGTCGCTCAAGCGCGGCATCGAGGCCGCGGTCGAGGCCGCCGTCTCCCACCTCCACTCGCTGTCGAAGGACATCGAGTCGAAGGACCAGATCGCTCAGGTCGCGTCGATCTCCGCCAACAACGACAACGAGATCGGCAGCCTGATCGCCGATGCCATCGACAAGGTCGGCAAGGACGGTGTCATCACCGTCGAAGAGTCGAACACGATGGGCATGGAGCTCGAGTTCA
>JBEEGB010000518.1:0-5365 GCA_041166585.1 Acidimicrobiaceae bacterium | reverse complement strand
AGGGACGCCTCGGCTTGCTCGTGCGCGAACGGATCGCGATGCGCCCGCGGGACGAGCTCGTCGCCGACCTCGCGCTGGCGGGCGTCCCGGTGGCGCCGATCCTTTCCCAGGACGAGGTGCTCGCCGCAGAGCACTTCCGCCGGCGCGGCCTGGTCACCGACGGCCCGGACGGCCAGGCGAAGATGGGCCATCCCGTTCGCTACCGGCTTCACCCTGCGACGATGCTCGCTCACGTCCCCGAGCTGATCGACGGCCTCACTGTCCAGCCGTGGGCCTGACCTTCGGGGCATCGGGCGCACGTACGACGCCGCGGAATGTTGGATGCGAACGCTGCGAATTGCGCAACGTTGCCTCCGAAGTTCGTGGTGGGGGTGCGGCGTGGGGGTGCGGCGCGGGCGCCGATCAGGCGGCGGGTTCGAGGTCTTCGGGGAGGAGGGCTTCGGTGATGAGGCGCTCGAAGCGCGCGGGATCGCCGGCGACGAAGCGGCGGCAGAGGCGCAAGCCGTCGATGTAGCAGAAGATGTACGCCCGCCACGTCGGGTCGGTCTGGAACTCCACCGCCTTCTCCGCCCGGTTGCGGGGCAGCAGGCCCCACCGCTCGCCGTACGCGATCGCGGCGTCCGCGTCCGCGCCGTCGGCGTGCAGCAGGAGCGCGATGTTGCCGCGTACCGCGTTGCCGAGCAGCTCGCCGGCCTCGGCGACGGCGGCCGCGACCTCGGAGTCGTAGCGGATGCCGAGCGGGCGGAGGTGCTCGGCGACCACCTCGTGCGCGCGGTCGGGGACGATGACCTCGAGCCCGAGGTCGGCCAGACCCTCGGCGAGCAGGCACTGCGGCGTGCCGACGAGAAAGATCGTCTCCTCCTGGTAGCCGCGGTGGCGGACGAGTCCGCTCTCCTTGCGGCTGTGCTCGGTGTGGTGTCCGGGGTAAGCCTCATGGGCGACGAGGTGTCCGAGCGACGTGGACAGCACGGGCAGGTCGGTGTTGATGACGACGCGGCTGCGAAGTCCTCCGAGGTAGTAGTTGAAGCCGGACCACGGCTCGTTGCGAACCAGCTCGAAGTCGACGTGCTCACCGTCAGGCAGGCCGAAGAGCGCGGTGGTGCGGTCGCGGAAGTCGTCGGCCAGCGACTGGATCGCAGCGTCGAGCTTGTCGGGCGCGACGGCTTGCGCCTCGCGCCAGTCGATGAGCCGTTGCCCGAGGGGACCGGAGCCCGGGAGCACGGCGTCGATGCGCCGGTGCGCCGCCTCGAGCTCCTCCTCGTCCACCCTTGTCGGGCGGACGCCGTAGCACTGCTCGACCTCGTCCTCGAAGTCGATCGACTCGCCCGCGAACCGGCGGGCGGTCACGAGCAGCCCGAGCACCTGGCCTCGGATCCAGCGGCGGCGGTGCGCGTCGAGGTCGTCGACACCCGCGTCGAGGTCGGCGACCAGCCGGCGCGCGTCGACCACGAGCTTCGCCGGGTCGGGCAGCGGTTCGTCCTCGACCCGGCGCGCGAGGTCGACGGGTCCGTAGTACGCGTCCACCATCCCGTCGAGCAGCCGCCCGAGCCGCAGACCCAGCTCGAGGTAGCGGTCGACGGCGTTCAGCTGAGCTTCTCTCGAAGGAACGTGACGGCGCGGTCCCACGCGAGCTTCGCCGCAGCCTCGTCGTAGGTGCCGAGCGCGTTGGTCTCGTTGGCGAACGCGTGCCCCGTGCCCGGGTAGACGAAGAGCTCGATGTCCTTGCCCTTGCCGCGCAGCCCCTCGGCCAGAGCCTCGGCCTTGGCGACGGGGAAGAAGGCGTCGTTCTCCGCGTAGTGGCCCTGCACCGGGGCTTCGAGCTTCGACCAGTCGGGTGCGCCCTCGTCGTCGAAGCCGACGACGCCGTAGAAAGCCACGACGGCCTTGACGCGATCGGGGCGCAAGGTGCCGAGCACGAGGGCGAGGCCGCCGCCCATGCAGAAGCCCATGACCCCGATGCCGTCCGTGGTCACCGCGGGGTGGCCGGCGAGGAAGTCGACCGCTCCGCTCATGTCGCGGGCAGCGCGGTCCATCGGCAAGGAGGACATGAGGTGCCCGGCCTTGTCCATCTCGTCGTGCTCAGCCAGCTCGCCGTGGTACAGGTCGGGCGCGAGCGCGACGAAGCCCGCTGCCGCCAGCCGGTCGCACACCCCCTTGATCTGGGGGTTCAACCCCCACCACTCCTGGATGACGATGACCCCAGGACCGGACCCGCTCGCCGGCGTCGCGAGGTAGCCGCCTGCGGTGCTGCCGTTGCTCGTGAACTCGACGTTCTCTCCCATGTCACGAACCGTATCCCGATAGTTTCGGGCCATGACGGTCGAGCGGTTGCACCACGCGGCGTTCACGGTGACCGACCTGGACGCCGCGATCGCCTTCTACCGGATCCTCGGGTTCGAGCCGATCGAACGGCCCGACTTCGGCTTTCCGGGCGCGTGGTTGCAAGCGGACCAGGCGCAGGTGCACCTGCTCGAGTCGTCGGAGCTGCCACCCAGCCCCGGCACCCACGTCGCGCTCAAGGTCGGTGACCTCGAGGCCCTCGTCTCCCAGCTGGAAGGTGCCGGCCTGCGCGTCGGTCGCCTGGCTCATGTGCCGGGCGCGGGCCGCCAAGCCTTCGTCAACGACCCCTCCGGGAACCAGATCGAGCTCAACCAGCCGGACTGAGCTCACTGTCGGTCCGGCGCGCGCGGCGAGGGAAGTCGCTAGCGACGAGCCGCACGTCGAGCCCGAGGGCGCCGCGCGACGCGAGCGGAGCGAGCTGCGGACGCAACCGAGCGAGAGCCGCTAATACGTGCCGCCGAGCTTGTTGTGGTCCCAGCTGACCGTGCGGTCGGCGTTGATGACGATGGCGGATCGCTTCACGGCAAGACCCGCAGCGATCGCGTCGACGTCCTCGGGCTTGGCCACCTCGAAGTAGCGGGGCACCACGGTGCGCGCCACCTCCATGACGACGTCGGGATCGTCGATGACGTCGGCTGTCCCGACCAGCTCGAGGCCGCGGAGCTTCTCGTACTCCTTGCCGTCCTCGATGAGCACGGTGATGCGGTTGTCGCGCCGCAGGTTCAGCACCTTCTGCGACTTGGTGAACGTCTCGAACGCAGGCTTGCCCTCGAAGAACCCGTACCACATGGCGACGAGGTGGATGGTCCCGTCGTGGTTGTAGGTGGCGACGTTCATCGTCTGCAGACGAGCGTGCAGGAACGCATCGATCTCGTCGTCGGTCATGCGGACGATGTCGCGGCGCTTGGGCATGGGCGCTTTCTACAGGGGGTTCACCGACTTGAACAGCTCGGCGGCGATCGGGCAGTCGATGCGCTTGAGCGCTTCGGTCACGTCCACGACGCCGGTCGGGCCGGCGATGCGGTCGATCAACGCGATCGGCACCACCTCGTCGTCGAGCTCCCACGGGTCGCCCATCGCCTCAAGACGGCGGCACAACGCCTCCCACATGCGCTGCGGCAGCAGCCGTCCGACGCCACCGACGGCCCACACGGGAACCCCTGCCTGCGCCGCGACCGCGGCCGCGGCCCGCGAGCCGGCCACCGCGACGAGCCCGGTCGGGCCGATGGCCGAGGCTTCGAGCAGCACGAGATCGACGTCGGCCGCGGCGGCGCCGAGGCCCGCGACCGGCACCTCATAGGCGTCCATGTCAGATCGCGCCAAGCGATGAACGAGCCCGCCGCCCTCACCGAGCGCGTCGACGACGAGCACTTCGACGTCACCGCGGCGGCACAGCGCCTCGCCCGCGACGTCGGGCCAGCCGAGGACGCAGACGGTGCTCTCGGCGGCGAGCGCGTCGGTCAGCTTCGAGCTCGTCGGGTCGGCGGTGATCTCGTCGGCCGCGATCCACGCCTCCTGCATCGGCTCGTTGGACGTCAGCACCCGGGCCGACAACCACCAGAGCGGCCCGGACACCGGATGGCGGTCGAGGATGCGGCGGCAGGCGGTGACGAGTCCCGGAGGGTCGAAGCCGAGGGAGGCGAGCGCGGCCGCGGTCTCGCGGACCAGCACCTCCTGAGGCGCGCCGGACGAGCGGGCCACGTACCTCAGGCGCTCGATCGGATGCACCGTCGGGACGATACCCGTGGCGTTGGGAAGTTGGGAGGGCGTCCTGCGCAGTTGCTAGGTTCCGCAGCCGACATGGCCACCGATCCTCCGCCGGACCTCGTCCTGGCGCCGCTCACCGGCGAGCCTCGGACCGTCGACGAGTGGGTCACGCTGTTCGTGCTCGGCCTCGTCGTGCTCGACCCGTTCACCTACGAGAGCGCATGGCTGCTCGAAGAGGCGGGTCGCATCCTCGAGTCGTACGCCCCGGCCGACGTCCGGGTCGGGTTCATCGTCACCGGCACCGCGGACGAGGCACGCCAGTTCCTCGGCCCGTGGGTCGATCGGCTCCTGGCGTTCTCCGACCCGGAGCGCGCCGCGGTGAAGGCGATGGGGCTCACGTCGCTGCCTGCGTTCCTGGTGGTCGACATGGCCGGCAAGATCGCGGAAGCCGCAGAAGGCTGGCACCCGGACGAGTGGCGGGCCGTCGCCGCACACCTGGCGACCCTGCTCAGCTGGACTCGCCCCACCATCCCAGGCGACAAGGCCCCCGGCCCCTACGACGGCTCCCCCGCGCTCGCCTGACCGACCGTTTGTGCGGTCCTGAGTCGGAGTCTTTCCGACTCACCACCGCCAGAACGGGTTTGGCGGCGTCACACCTCGTCCTCGACCTCGACGCAGGGGTCGTCGCGGTCGTCCCACTCGGTGCGCAGCGCCCGGCTCATCACCCCGTGCATGTCGTAGAGGGCGGTGATGTAGGTGAGCAGGAGGACCTGCTCGTCCGAGAGGTGCTCGCACAGCGCGGCGAACGTGCCGTCGGGTACGCGACCGCCGTCGAGGACGAGACAGTCGGTATAGGCGAGCACCGCCCGTTCCCCCGCGCTGAAGCACGTCGCCGTCTGCCATGAGGGGATCGCCTCGATCTGCTCCTCGGTGAACCCCTCGGCGCGCATCGACTTGCAGTGCTGGCTGAAGACGAACTGGCTGCCACGCGCCCAACCGGCCCGCGTCTGGCCCAGCTCGCGCAGCTTCGGGTCGAGCATCGACGCGGACCCCTGGTACAGGCCGAAGCCTGCGACCGCGTGGTCGAACACCTGCGGCACCAGCGCGAACGTCGTCCACCAGTCCCCTGGGGTGCCCGACGCAGTGCCGGGCACGGCGACAGGGTCGCGGCCCGTTCCGAAGACCAGGTCGTAGAGCGGGATGACCGAGGGCGCGGCCTCGGCTCGTGGCACCTGGCGCAGACGAGTCATGCCGCGGACCGTACCCACGCTCGAACTTCGGAGCGAACGTTGCGCAATTCGCACCGTTCGCATCCAAC